>NZ_JBEPCJ010000022.1:0-76816 GCF_040299565.1 Spirillospora sp. NPDC000708 | reverse complement strand
TTTCTGGCTGGCTGTTGCGCGGGCCCCGCCAGCGGAGCGGGAAACAGCCTCCCGACCGTGACGGGGGTTCCAGGGGGTCGCCCCCCTGGGCTAGCTGAGCTTGCGAAGGGTGGCCGCCATCGCAGCCGCGGCCGCGCCGGGGTCGGGGGCGGCGGTGATGGGGCGGCCGACGACGAGGAGGTCGGCGCCGGCGGCGAGCGCGGCCTCGGGGGTGGCGACGCGGGCCTGGTCCTGGGTGTCGGCGCCGGCGGGGCGGACGCCGGGGGTGATGAGGGTGATGTCGGGGCCGACCTCGGCGCGGACGGCGGCGGCCTCCTGCGGGGAGCAGACGAGGGCCTGGGCGCCGGCGCCGACGGCGAGGGCGGCGAGGCGGCGGACGGCGTCGGGCGCGGGGCCCTCGACGCCGACGGCGCGCAGGTCGGCCTCGTCCAGCGAGGTCAGCACCGTCACCGCGGCGATCTTGGTGGCGGGGGCGGCGTCGACCGCCTCGCGGATCATGGCGGGGCCGCCGGCGGCGTGCACGGTGAGGTAGGCCGGCTTGAGCCGGGCGACGGCGCGGGCGGCGCCGCGCACGGTGGCGGGGATGTCGTGCAGCTTGAGGTCCAGGAAGACCTGGACGCGGCTGGCGCCGCGGACGCTGGCGACGACGTCGGGGCCGTACCGCAGGTACAGCTCGAGGCCCACCTTGACGGTGGAGACGTGCGGGGTGACCAGGGTGGCCCAGCGCGCGGCCGTGTCCAGGTCGGGCGCGTCCAGCGCGACGGCGATGGGGGCTGCGGTCACAGCTTCTCCTTCTCGGGCTCTTGGGGCCGCACCTGGGGCGGCACGTAGCCGGCGGGCTTGTGGGCGAGCCCGACGGCGTCGGCCAGGCGCCCGATGCGGCGGGCGGCGAGGGCCTCGTCCAGCTCGCGCAGGACGCGGGGGCCGGCCGCGGGGTCGTGGAACAGGGCGGTGCCGACGGCGACGGCGGACGCGCCGGCCAGGATGAACTCGAGCGCGTCGAGGCCGGTCGCGATGCCGCCGACGCCGATGATCGGCGTGGTGGGCAGCGCGGCGTGCACCTGGTAGACGCAGCGGACGGCGACGGGCCGGATCGCGGGCCCGGACAGGCCGCCGGACACGCCGGTGAGGGCGGGCCGGAGGGTGTGCGGGTCGATCGCCATGCCGTCCATGGTGTTGATCAGGGTGAGGCCGTCGGCGCCGGCGTCGACGCAGGCGAGCGCGATCCCGACGATGTCGGTGACGTCGGGGGCGAGCTTGGCGAAGATCGGGGTGCCGGGCCGGGCGGCGGCGCGGACGGCGCGGAGCACGGACGCGGCGGCGGACGGGTGCCAGCCGAACATGCGGCCGCGGTCCTCGACGTTGGGGCAGGCGACGTTGACCTCGATGGCGGCGACGCCGGGGACGTGGCGGAGCCGGCGGGCGAGGTCGCCGAACTCCTCGACGCTGTTGCCGGCGATGGACACGATGGTGCGGACGTCCTGTTCGATAAGCCAGGGAAGGTCACGTTCCAGGAACGTCTCGATGCCGGGTCCGGGGAGGCCCATGGCGGTGAGGAGGCCGCTGGGCGTCTCGGTCACGCGCGGGGTCGGGCGTCCCGCGCGCGCTTGGGACATCACCGAGGTGGTGACGAACGCGCCGAGGCGGGTGAGGTCGAAGAACTGGGCGAGCTCGCGTCCGGTGCCGCCGCAGCCGGAGGCGGTCAGGACGGGGTTCGGAAGCTCCAGGGCGCCGAGGGCGGTCCTCACCCGGCCGCTCGCGCGGTCGCTCACTTGGAGCCTCCTTCCGTGACGCTGAGGACGCGCGGGGCGCCGAGCGCGTCGAACGGGATGGTGCCGAGGTCGCCCCAGCGGACGCGGTCGCCGCGCAGGACGGGCCCGTCGGCGCAGGCGCGGACCATGCGGGTGACGCCGTCGTCGCCGTGCACGGGCAGCATGCAGGTCATGCAGACGCCGATGCCGCAGGCGCCGGTGCGCTGCAGGAACTCCTCGACCGACACCTGGGACGGCAGCCCGAACTCGCCGGCGATCCGGGTGACCGAGCGCAGCAGCCCGGTCGGCCCGCACGCGTAGACGACGTCGGCGCCGGTCTCCTGGACGACGCGGGGCAGCACGTCCCGCATCGTGCCCTTCTCGCCGAGCGAGCCGTCCTCGGTGACGACGGTGGCGGAGTCGCCGATGCGCTGCGCCATCCGGGACCCGAACACCTGCCGGGCGGACGGGCCGGCGAGCACGAAGTGGACCTGGCAGCCGCGGCGCAGCAGCGTGTCGGCGAGCGCGAACACCGAGGCGCCGCCGGGGCCGCCGGCGGCCAGCAGGCAGCTGACGGGGTCGCGGGGCAGCCGGAACGGGCGGCCGAGGGGGCCGAGCAGGTCGAGCTGGTCGCGGGAGCGGCGGCCGGCGAGCCAGCCGGTGCCGGGCTCGGTGTCGGCGAACACGACCTCGACGGTGCCGCCGTAGTCGGACTGGACCTGGTGGACGCCGAAGCAGCGGCGGACCAGCCGGGCGGTGTGCTCGCCGCCGACGGCGACGGCCACGAACTGGCCGGGCCGGAACCGCTCGGCGATGGCGGGCGCCACCAGCGTCATCGCGTGGTAGTCCTGCACCTGGCGGACCGTGAGGACCGTCGCCGACGTCTGCACCGGCGTGTCGGACACCCGTCTCCCTCTCCTCGTCGCGTTCGCCGCGCGGACGGGACCACCGGCCCCGCCCGCGCGGCGGCTGTCACCCGGGCGTCACCGTGCCGTCACCCGCCCGGGTGACCGCGCCGGTGCGCCCGTGGGCGCCGCTGAGCCGCTCGGCGTGCTCCTGGAGGGAGCGGACGCCGACCTGGCCGCCCGCGACGGCCTCGATGCCCTGGACGGCGGCGGCGAGCCCTTGGACGGTCGTCACGCACGGTACGCCCCGCAGCACGGCCGCGGTGCGGATCTCGTACCCGTCGAGCCGCGGCCCCGACTGGCCGGGGCTTCCGAAGGGAGTATTGACGATGAGGTCGACCTCGCCGTCCAGGACGCGCCGCACGATGGTGGGCTCGCCGTCCGGGCCCGTGCCTTCGCTGTGCTTGCGCACGATCTTGGCACGCACGCCGTTGCGGCGCAGGACCTCCGCGGTCCCTTCCGTGGCAAGAATCTCAAAGCCCAGGTCAGCGAGCCGCTTGACCGGGAAGATCATGTGCCGTTTGTCGCGGTTGGCGACCGACACGAACGCGCGGCCCTTGGTGGGCAGCGAGCCGTAGGCGGCCTGCTGCGACTTGGCGAACGCGGTGCCGAACACCTCGTCGATGCCCATGACCTCGCCGGTGGAGCGCATCTCGGGGCCGAGGACGGTGTCGACGCCCTGCCCGCGCTCGTTGCGGAACCGGTCGAAGGGCAGCACGGCCTCCTTCACCGCGATCGGCGCGTCCAGCGGCAGGGAGCCGCCGTCGCCGGCCTCCGGCAGCAGCCCCTCGGCGCGCAGCTCGGCGATCGTGGCGCCCATCATGACCCGGGCGGCGGCCTTGGCGAGCTGCACCGCGGTCGCCTTGGACACGAACGGGACGGTCCGGGACGCGCGCGGGTTGGCCTCCAGGACGTACAGGACGCCCGCCGCCAGCGCGTACTGGACGTTCATCAGGCCGCGGACCCCGACGCCCTTGGCGAGCGCCTCGGTGGACTCGCGGATGCGGCGGATGTCGTCGTGGCCGAGGGTGATGGGCGGCAGGGCGCACGCCGAGTCGCCGGAGTGGATGCCGGCCTCCTCGATGTGCTCCATGACGCCGCCGAGGTACAGCTCCTCGCCGTCGTAGAGGGCGTCGACGTCGATCTCGATGGCCTCGTCGAGGAACCG
Organism: Spirillospora sp. NPDC000708; assembly: GCF_040299565.1. Classification (NCBI taxonomy): domain Bacteria; kingdom Bacillati; phylum Actinomycetota; class Actinomycetes; order Streptosporangiales; family Thermomonosporaceae; genus Spirillospora; species Spirillospora sp. NPDC000708. The sequence continues at coordinate 72,992 of NZ_JBEPCJ010000022.1, read as the reverse complement.
GTCGACGAGCACCGGGTGCTCGGGGCTGGCCTCGGTGGCCCGCGCCATGTACGACTCCAGCGTGGTGTCGTCGTACACGATCTCCATGCCGCGCCCGCCGAGCACGTAGGACGGGCGGACGAGCACGGGGTAGCCGATCTCGTCGGCGATCTCGCGGGCCTCCTCGTAGGAGGTGGCGGTGCCGTGCTTGGGCGCGAGCAGCCCGGCCCGGTGCAGGACGCGGCCGAACGCGCCGCGCTCCTCGGCGAGGTGGATGCTCTCGGGGGACGTCCCGACGATCGGCACGCCGGCGTCCTTGAGCTTCTGCGCCAGGCCGAGCGGGGTCTGCCCGCCGAGCTGGACGATGACGCCCGCGACCTCGCCGGACTGCTGCTCGGCGTACACCACCTCCAGGACGTCCTCCAGGGTGAGCGGCTCGAAGTAGAGCCGGTCGGAGGTGTCGTAGTCGGTGGAGACGGTCTCGGGGTTGCAGTTGACCATCACGGTCTCGTAGCCGGCCTCGGCCAGCGCGAACGAGGCGTGGACGCACGAGTAGTCGAACTCGACGCCCTGGCCGATCCGGTTGGGTCCGCTGCCGAGGATGATCACCTTGGGCTTCTCGCCCGGCGGGACCTCGGTCTCCTCGTCGTAGGCGGAGTACAGGTACGGGGTCTGCGCGGCGAACTCGGCGGCGCAGGTGTCGACGGTCAGGTAGACGGGGCGGACGCCGAGCGCGTGCCGCAGCTCCCGGACGACCTCCTCCGACAGGCCCCGCAGCTCGCCGATCTGCGCGTCGGAGAACCCATGCCGCTTGGCGCGCAGGAGCTTGTCCCTGGTGAGCGCGTCGTCGGCGGTGCGGATCTCCTCGGCGATCTCGTTGATCGCGGCGATCTGGTCGAGGAACCAGGGGTCGATCCCGGTCGCCTCGTAGACCTCCTGGACGCTCGCGCCGGCCCACAGCGCCCGCTGGACGTCGCGGAGGCGCCCGTCGTGCGGCCGCCGCGCCGACTCCAGGAGCGCGGCGTCGTCGGCGGCGCCGGCCCAGCTGAACGACGAGCCCTTGCGCTCCAGGGACCGCAGCGCCTTCTGCAGCGCCTCGGTGAAGCAGCGGCCGATCGCCATGGCCTCGCCGACCGACTTCATGTGGGTGGTGAGGGTCGGGTCGGCGCCGGGGAACTTCTCGAACGCGAACCGCGGCACCTTGACCACGACGTAGTCGAGGGTCGGCTCGAACGACGCGGGCGTCTCGCGGGTGATGTCGTTCGGGATCTCGTCGAGGGTGTAGCCGATGGCCAGCTTCGCGGCGATCTTGGCGATCGGGAAGCCGGTGGCCTTGGAGGCGAGGGCCGACGACCGCGACACCCGCGGGTTCATCTCGATGACGATCATCCGGCCGGTGCCGGGGTGCACGGCGAACTGGATGTTGCAGCCGCCGGTGTCGACGCCGACCTCGCGGATCACCGCGATCGCGACGTCGCGCATGTTCTGGTACTCGCGGTCGGTCAGCGTCATGGCGGGCGCGACGGTGATCGAGTCGCCGGTGTGCACGCCCATCGGGTCGAGGTTCTCGATGGAGCAGACGATGACCACGTTGTCGGCGCGGTCCCGCATGACCTCCAGCTCGTACTCCTTCCAGCCGAGGATCGACTCCTCCAGGAGCACCTCGCTGGTCGGGGACGCGTCGAGGCCGGCGCCGGCGATGCGGCGCAGCTCGTCCTCGTCGTGGGCGAAGCCGGAGCCGCGGCCGCCCATGGTGAACGACGGCCGGACGACGAGCGGGTAGCCGAGCTCGCCGGCCGCCGCGATGATCTCGTCCATGGTGTGGCAGATCACCGACCGGGCGGACTCGGCGTTCAGGCCCTGCTCGCGCGCGACCTTGGCGACGATCTCCTTGAACCTCTCCCGGTTCTCGCCGGCCTGGATCGCGTCGACGTCGGCGCCGATCAGCTCGACCCCGTACCGGGCGAGGACGCCGCTCTCGTAGAGCGCGATGGCGGTGTTGAGGGCCGTCTGGCCGCCCAGGGTGGGCAGCAGCGCGTCCGGCCGCTCCTTGGCGATGATCTTCTCGACGACCTCGGGGGTGATCGGCTCGACGTAGGTGGCGTCGGCGAACTCCGGGTCGGTCATGATCGTGGCGGGGTTGCTGTTGACCAGCGTCACCCGCAGGCCCTCGGCCTTCAGCACCCGGCACGCCTGGGTGCCGGAGTAGTCGAACTCGCACGCCTGGCCGATGACGATCGGCCCCGAGCCGATGACCAGGACGGACTTCAGGTCTTCGCGGCGCGGCATTACTTCGACGCCTCCATCAGGTCGCAGAAACGGTCGAAGAGCCCGGAGGCGTCGTGCGGGCCCGCCGCGGCCTCCGGGTGGTACTGGACGGAGAACGCCGGGCGGTCCAGCAGGCGCAGCCCCTCGACGCAGCCGTCGTTGAGGTTCACGTGGCTGACCTCGGCGCGCCCGTAGGGCGTGTCGAACGGGCCGTCGGTGGGGGCGTCCACGGCGAACCCGTGGTTGTGCGCCGACACGTCGACCTTGCCGGTGGTCCGGTCCTGGACGGGCTGGTTGATGCCCCGGTGCCCGAACCGCAGCTTGTAGGTGCCGAGGCCGAGCGCGCGGCCGAAGATCTGGTTGCCGAAGCAGATGCCGAAGAACGGCTTGCCGGCGTCCAGGACGCCGCGCAGCGCGTCGACGGCGTAGCCGGCGGCGGCGGGGTCGCCGGGGCCGTTGGAGAAGAACACCCCGTCGGGGTTCAGCGCGAGGATCTCCTCGGCGGTGCTGCCCGCGGGCAGCACGTGCACCTCGCAGCCCCGCTCGGACATCCGGTAGGGGGTCATCGCCTTGATGCCGAGGTCGACGGCGGCGACGGTGAAGCGCTTGCCGCCCCGCGCCGCGACGACGTAGGGCTCGGCGGCCGAGACGTCCCGGGCGAGGTCGGCGCCCTCCATCGACGGGCTCCGCCGGACGCGCTCCAGCAGCGCGTCCTCGCCGGGGGCGAGGGCGTCCGGGCCGCTGAAGACGCCGGCGCGCATCGCGCCCCGGTCGCGCAGGTGCCGCGTCAGCGCGCGGGTGCCGGGGATCGCGATGCCCACGATCCCCTGCTCGCGCAGCAGCGACCCGAGCGAGCCGGTCGCGCGCCAGTTGGACGCCACGCGCGCGGGCTCGCGCACCACGTACCCGGCGACCTGGACGCGCGCGGACTCCGGGTCCTCGGCGTTGACGCCGGTGTTGCCGATGTGGGGGGAGGTCATCGCGACGATCTGGCGGGCGTAGGAGGGGTCGGTGAGCGTCTCCTGGTAGCCGGTCATGCCGGTGTTGAAGACCATCTCGCCGAAGGTCTCGCCCGTGGCGCCGTAGGCGGTCCCGCGGAAGACCCTGCCGTCTTCCAGAACGAGCAGTGCAGGGGTCACTGAAGCTTCCCTTCCAGGACGGTCGGCTCGCCGCGCAGGAACGTCGCGACGACCCGGCCGGGCAGTTCCAGCCCCGCGAACGGGGTGTTGCGGCTCTTGGAGGTCATCGCCGACGGGTCCACGGCGCGGCGCGGCGACGGGTCGTACAGCGTGATGTTGGCGGGCGACCCCGCCTCCAGCGGACGGCCCTGTCCGGAAAGGCGGCCGATCTTCGCGGGGCGGTACGACATCCGGTCGGCGACCCCGGCCCAGTCCAGCAGGCCGGTGTCGACCATCGCCTCCTGGACGACCGGCAGCGCGGTCTCCAGCCCGATCATGCCCATCGCGGCGACCGCCCACTCGGTCTCCTTCGCCTCGACCGGGTGGGGGGCGTGGTCGGTGGCGACGCAGTCGATGGTGCCGTCGGCGAGCGCGTGCCGCAGCGCGGTGACGTCGTCGGCGGTGCGCAGCGGCGGGTTGACCTTGAAGATCGGGTCGTAGGTGCCGGCCTTGGCGTCGTTCAGCAGCAGGTGGTGCGGGGTGACCTCGGCGGTCACCGGGCAGCCCTTGCTCTTCGCCCACCGGATGATCTCCACCGAGCCGGCGGTGGAGACGTGGCAGACGTGCAGCCGCGACCCGACGTGCTGGGCGAGCAGCACGTCCCGGGCGATGATCGCCTCCTCGGCGACGGCGGGCCAGCCGCGCAGCCCGAGCGCGGCCGACATCTCGCCCTCGTTCATCTGCGCGCCCTCGGTGAGCCGGGGCTCCTGCGCGTGCTGCGCGACGACGCCGTCGAACGCCTTCACGTACTCCAGCGCCCGCCGCATGATCACCGCGTCGGACACGCAGTGCCCGTCGTCGGAGAACACCCGGACCGCGGCGGCGGAGTCGGCCATCGCGCCGAGCTCGGCGAGCTGCTCGCCGGCGATCCCGCGCGTCACCGCCCCGACGGGCTGGACGTCGCAGTACCCGGCCTCGCGGCCGAGCCGCCACACCTGCTCGACGACGCCGGCGGTGTCGGCGACCGGGTCGGTGTTGGCCATCGCGTGGACGGCGGTGTAGCCGCCCATCGCGGCCGCCTTCGTGCCGGACTCGACGGTCTCGGCGTCCTCGCGGCCGGGCTCGCGCAGGTGGGTGTGCAGGTCGACCAGGCCGGGCAGCGCGACGAGGCCCGCCGCGTCGACGGCCTGGGCGCCGGACTCGTCGAGGCCGGTGCCGATCCCGGCGATGACGCCGTCGCGGACGAGGATGTCGGCCGGCTCGCCGCCGAGGACGCGGGCGCCCCTGATGATGTACGCGGTCACTGGGAGACCTCCTGGCCGATGGCGGGCTCGGAGCCCCCGAGCAGCAGGTAGAGGACCGCCATGCGGGCGCTGACGCCGTTGGCGACCTGCTCGACGATCGTGGAACGGACGGAGTCGGCGACCTCGGCGGCGATCTCGACGCCGCGGTTCATCGGGCCGGGGTGCATGACGATGGCGTGGTCGGGGAGCGCCGCCATGCGCTCGGCGTCGAGGCCGTAGCGGCGGCTGTACTCGCGCACCGTCGGGAAGTAGGCGGCGTTCATCCGCTCCTGCTGGACGCGCAGCATCATGATGACGTCGCTCTTGGGGAGCACGCCGTCCAGGTCGTAGGAGACCGAGCAGGGCCAGGTGTCGATCGCGACCGGCAGCAGCGTCGGCGGCGCGACGACGGTGACGTCGGCGCCCAGGGTGTTGAGCAGCAGCACGTTGGATCGTGCCACCCGGCTGTGCAGGACGTCGCCGACGATCGTGACGCGGCGGCCCTCCAGGTCGCCGAGCCGCTTGCGCATCGTGAACGCGTCCAGCAGCGCCTGCGTCGGGTGCTCGTGGGTGCCGTCGCCGGCGTTGACGACGCTGCCCTGCACCCAGCCGGCGAGCCGGTGCGGGGCGCCGGACGCGCCGTGCCGGATGACGACGCCGTCGGCGCCCATCGCCTCCAGGGTGAGCGCGGTGTCCTTCAGACTCTCGCCCTTGGACACGCTGGACCCCTTCGCGGAGAAGTTGATCACATCGGCGGACAGCCGCTTGGCGGCCGCCTCGAACGAGATCCGGGTGCGGGTGGAGTCCTCGAAGAACAGGTTGACGACCGTCCGGCCGCGCAGCGTCGGCAGCTTCTTGACGGCGCGGCTCGCGATCTGGGCGAGCTCCTCGGCCGTGTCCAGCACCAGCAGCGCGTCGTCGCGGGTGAGGTCGGCCGCCGAGATCAGATGGCGTTTCACTTGGCTCCCTCCGCGGGGACGGGCGCCCCGGCCGCGGGGCCGAGCAGGACGGCGTCGCGGCCGTCGTTCTCGGCCAGCAGCACCCGGACGTTCTCGCGCATCGAGGTGGGCAGGTTCTTGCCCACGTAGTCGGCGCGGATGGGCAGTTCCCGGTGCCCGCGGTCCACCAGGACGGCGAGCTGCACGGCGCGCGGCCGCCCGAGGTCGTTGAGCGCGTCGAGCGCGGCGCGGACCGTCCGGCCGGAGAACAGCACGTCGTCGACCAGGACGACGACGCGGTCGTCGACCCCGTCGGACGGCAGCTCGGTGCGGCCGAGCGCGCGGGCGGGGCGCATGCGCAGGTCGTCGCGGTACATGGTGACGTCGAGGGACCCCCACGGCACCGGCCGGCCCTCGACGTCGCGCAGTAGCCCGGCGAGCCGCTCGGCGAGCGTCACGCCGCGCGTCTGGATGCCGAGGAGCAGGACGTCGTGCCCGCCCTTGGTGCGTTCGAGGATCTCGTGCGCGATCCGGGTCAGCGCCCGCCTGATGTCGGGACCCTCCAGAACGGCCTTGGGCCCGGGGTCCGTGTCCGCGCGCGCCCCCGCAGGCCGTTCCGGCCTGGAGGCAGCATTCACCACCGAAACCTCCTTTCCCGCCTCACGGGACGGGTCTTAAAGGACGTCTTGTCCCGGACACGGTAGCAGCCGGGCGCGGCTGCTCCGCACCCGGCCCTCCCGCGTCTTGCCTGGTGAGAGGGGTCACACTCGGCCCGCCCTGGAGGCCGTCCGGCGGCCGCCGGCGGGCCCGCGCCCCCTGTCCGCCAGGGGTTGCGGGGATCCGGAGCGACCGGATCGAGACCTACGGATTCGACCGCTTTTTTCCAATCAGCTTGACCTAGCGCCCTCACCGTTTTACCGTCACTGTCCGTAACCATCCCTGGGGACAGGGTCTTGGGCCCCAATGGCTCCGGGAATCTGTCTCCCCCCGGCGTCCGCCGGGGTCCAACGACGACGAACGTGAGCCTGGGGGGCCGCAGAATGCCGTCTGAATACGCAAAGGCTCTCGGCGCGCGCCTGCGCGCCATCCGCACCCAGCAGGGGCTGTCGCTGCACGGTGTGGAGGAGAAGTCCCGCGGCCGCTGGAAGGCCGTCGTCGTGGGTTCGTACGAGCGGGGCGACCGCGCCGTCACCGTTCAGAAGCTGGCCGAGCTCGCCGATTTCTACGGCGTGCCGGTTTCCGAGTTGCTGCCCGGCGGAGCCGCGCCGAGCCCGCTCGGGCCCACGCCCAAGCTCGTCATCGACCTTGAGCGGCTGCAGCAGCTTCCGAAGGACAAGGCCGGTCCTCTCGCCCGTTACGCCGCGACGATCCAGAGCCAGCGGGGCGACTACAACGGAAAGGTCCTGTCCATCCGCCAGGAAGACCTGCGGTCCCTGGCGGTCATCTATGACAAGTCCCCGACCGAGCTGACCGAAGAGCTCATCACCTGGGGCGTGCTCGACCCGGAGGCGCGCCGCGCCGTCGAGTCGTTCTGATCGACCGCACCACCTGATCGACGCACCACCTGTTCGACGCACCACTGTGACGGGGCCCGGATCACCTCCGGGTCCCGTTCCGTTTCGCCCGCGCGCCCGGCCGGGCGGCGGCGAACTCGATTGCGTTTCCGCCCGGATTCCTTCGCGGGCGGGAATTTCCCGGGAAAAGCGCGGAGGTCTCTTCCGCACGCCCCGGTTCCCCGGGGCCCGCGGGCCGCATCCATCACTCTGCGTCCACGCCGCCGCATCACGACACGGGAGCGGTCCGGCATTCCTGCCCGCGGGACGCGACCCCGCCGCGCGGGCGGCGGCCCCGGCGCGGGACGAGCAGCGCGAGCGGGAGCACGGCGACCATGACGGCGGCGCTGACCGCGAACCCCGCCGAGAAGCCGCGCTCGCCGGGCAGGCCCGCCACGATCACGGCGCTGACCTGCGTGCCGAGGGACGCGCCGACGGTGCGGATGAGGGTGTTGATGCCGGTGGCGACGCCCGTCTCCCCCGCCGGGACCGCAGCGACGACGAGGTTCGCGACGGCGGCGTAGGCGAACCCGAGGCCGATGCCGCGGCCGAGCCCGCCGACGTAGAGCTGCCACATCGCCGCGTGCTCGACCACGACGAAGGCGTAGCCGGCGGCCGTCAGCACGGCCCCGCCGAGCAGGACCAGCCGCGACCCGATCCGGCGGTCGAGGAGCCCGGCGGTCATCCCCGCCGCCGTCATCCCGATGCTGGCCGGCAGCTGCAGCAGGGCCGCCTGGGTGGCCGTCCCGCCGAAGCCGTAGCCGGTGCTCGCAGGCAGCTGGACGAGCAGCGGGAACAGCAGCCCGCCCGCCATCAGCGCGTACCCGGACAGCAGGGACGCGGCGTTCGCCGTCCAGACCCCGCGGACCCGCATCAGCCGCAGGTCGACCAGGGGCTCGGCGACGCGGGCCTCGACCCGCAGCCACGCCGCCGCCAGCGCCGCGGCGAGGCCGAGCAGGCCGAGGACGCCGGGGGACGTCCAGCCCCAGTCCATCCCCTCGGTCAGCGCGGTCAGCGCCGCGACCAGCCAGCCGGCGAACAGCGCGGCGCCCCACCAGTCGACCCTGGCGGCCTCCCGGGGCTCGGATGCTGGAACGATCCACCAGGCGAGCAGGACGCCCGGCACCAGCCCGGCCAGCGGCACCCACAGCAGCCAGCGCCAGCCCAGCAGGTCGATGATCGGCCCGGCCAGGCACCACGACACCGCGCCGCCGAGGCCCAGCATGGACGACATCAGGCCGACCGCCGACGCGGTCCGGGCGGGCGGGAAGACGTCCCGGATGATCGTGTAGGCGAGCGGGAACACGCCGCCGCCGATCCCGCTCAGCATCCGGCCGAACAGCATCAGCGGGAGCGACCCCGCCGCCGCCGCGACGACCATGCCGACGGTCGCGATGATCAGCACCGCGAGCAGCACCCGGCGCGGCCCGTACAGGTCGCCGAGCCGGCCGACCACGGGCGTCGCCACGGCCGCCGACAACGTCATCGACGTGATCGCCCACGCGGCGCCGGCCGCGGTGGTGTGCAGGCCCTCCTGGATCAGCGCGAGCGCGGGCGTCACGACCGCCATCGACAGCGAGTACGCCATCACGCCGAGGAACGCCAGCAGCGGCACCAGCCCTCGTCCGCCCCGCGCCGCCACGATGCCCTCCCTTACTTCGCCGCCCTAACGATCGCACAACCACCCGAAAGGACCGCAAAGCAGGTCATCCGAACGCGGTCACCGGGGTTCGCCGGCGATGCCGCGAGCGCGCAGGGCCTCCACCTCCTCGCCGGGGACGCCCAGGACGTCGCGGAGGATCTCGCCGGTGTGCCGCCCCAGCTCCGGGGCGGGCGCCGGGGCGGGGGCGCCGTCGCCCAGCCGCAGCGGGGACGCTGGGGCCAGGTGGCGGCCGATGCCCGGCTGGTCGATCTCGCCCATGATCGGTTCGTCGTGCAGGCCGGCGGCGACCTCGGCGAGGTCGCGGTAGCGGGAGCACAGCACGGAGGTGTCCTTCAGGCCGTCCTCGACCTCGGCGCACGTCCGGGACGCGAACCACGGCGCGAGGACGCCGCCGAGCGCGTCCCGGTAGGTGTAGCGGTCGCCCGCGGTGCGGAAGTCGGCGCCGAGCGCGCGCTCCAGCGCGTCCGCGACCTCGGTGAGGCCGGTGGCGGCGACCAGGTCGCGCCAGTGGCGGGCGGTGAGGACGGCGACCATGACGCGCCCGTCGGCGGTGGCGAAGTCGCGGCCGAAGTCGCCGAACAGGTGGTTGCCGAGCCGCGGCCGGACCTGCCCGAGCTGCGCCTCGGCGAGCATGCCGAGGTTGCCGGCGGTGGCGAGGGCGACGTCGGACAGCGCGACCCGCAGCCGCGTCCCCTCGCCGGTGCGCAGCCGGTGCCGCTCGGCGGCCAGCAGCCCGATCGCGAGGTACAGCCCGCACGCGACGTCCCAGGCGGGCAGCACGTGGTTGGACGGCTCGGCGCTCCCCGACGGCCCGGTGAGCGACGGGAGGCCGACCGCGGCGTTCACCGTGTAGTCCACGGCGTTGCCGCCCTCACGCGTCCCGAGCAGTTGCACATGGATCAGGTCGGGCCGCAGCTCGCGCAGCGCCTCGTACGTGAGGCCGTCGCGCGGCGGCGCGTTCGTCAGCACCACGCCGGCCTCGGCGGCCAGCCGCGCGACGAGCGCGCGCCCCTCGGCGGACCGCAGGTCGGCCGTGAGCGACCGCTTGCTCTTGTTCAGGCCGGCCCAGTACAGGCTGCGGCCGGACGGGGCGAGCGGCCACCGGTCGATGTCGGGGCCGCCGCCGATCTGGTCGACCCGGATCACGTCGGCGCCGAGCTGGGCGAGGGTCATCCCGCCGAGCGGCGAGGCGACGAAGCTGGACAGCTCGATCACCCGCAGCCCCGCGAGCGGCGGCGTCACGTCACTCTGCATTCTATAGAGTATGCATGAGCGCCTTGCGGGTCCCCCGTCCGGCCGGCCGCCGGCGGTATGCTCGGCTCGTTCCGGACACGCGGCGAGCGGGGGTGCGCAGGTCATGTCCGCCGGCCCGGCACCGGCCGCGGGACGCCTCCCCGCGATGCGCGGCAGGCACCAGCTCAGCGAGATGGTCGCCGCGCACGTCCGCGAGGCCATCATGATCGGCGCCCTGCGGGCGCCCGGCTACCTCCGCACCGAGCACCTCGCCGCCGAGCTCGGCATCAGCGCGACCCCGGTGCGGGAGGCGCTGATGATCCTGCACAGCGAGGGCGCGGTCCGCTGGGAGCCGCGCCGCGGCTTCCGGGTGCTGCCGCTCACCGAGCGGGACGTCGGCGACCTGTTCGAGGTGCAGGCGCACATCGCCGGGGAGCTGGCCGCCCGTGCCGCCACCGCGCTGGAGAGCGCGGAGATCGAGCGGCTCGAGCAGGTCCAGGCGCGGCTGGAGGCCGCCGCCCGCGACCGGGACGCCGACCTCGTCGACCGCCTCAACCACGAGATCCACCGGACGATCAACCGGTCCTCCGGCTCGTCGCGGATGACGACGCTGCTGGCGCTGACCGTGCACTACGTCCCGCTGGGCTTCTTCGGCCGGATCGAGGGCTGGGCGGAGGCGTCCGCGCACGACCACTCCGCCGTCTTCGACGCCCTGCGCGCCCGCGACGCGGAGGCCGCCCGCGCGGCGATGGCCGGGCACATCCGCCACATCGGGCGCCTGCTGATCGACCACCTCCGCGCCGAGGGCGTCCTGGCGGACGCCCCCTGAGACGGGACCGCGCCGGCGCCGGTCGGCTCGGGGGGATTCGCGACCGGCACCGGCGCGGCCAGCTCAGAGGCGCCCTCCGCCGACGCGGCCGGCCGGGGAGCCCGTAGTCCGGCTAGGGGCGTACGGCGCCCAGCCGTCTCCCCGACCACGCGCCGACCCGAACCGTCGCGATCGCGTGCGAAGCCAAGTTCGAGCTTGCGAGAACTTGATCGCGCAGCGAGCCCCCAGGGCGAGTCGGAGCGATGCTGCGATCGCACCGCATTGCCCGCCGAAGGAAGGCCGTCTAGCGACCTGACGCCAAGGGCAATGCAATCAATACAACGTCGGCTGGCTGGTGACGCCGAGGGTGTCCTCGACGAGGGTGACGAAGACCTCGGCGTCGTGGAGGAGCTCCTCGGCCTCGCGCGGGGTGACGGCGCGCGGGAGGCCGGCCTCGGCGGCGGCGCGCTTGTCGGCGCCGGCGGCGAAGAACGCGGCCCATTCGCGCAGTGCGGGCTCGGCCTCGGGCAGCAGCACCCAGACGCTGCGCGGCCGCCCGCGGCGGTGGGTCTCCAGGGGCTCCTTGGACGCCAGCACCGCCGCGGCGGCGCGCAGCGCGGCGAGGTGGGCGCAGACGTAGCGGACGGCGGGCGAGGTGGCCTCGGCCGCTTCGGCGAGGCCCATGCGGGCGGCGTGCAGCTGGCCGACCGCCGTGTGCGCCGGGCGCGGCGCGGGCAGCGCGCGGTGGCGCGGGCCCGGTGCGGCCTGGGCGGCGGAGTGGACTCCGTGCGAGGTCGTCGTTGCGGACATGACTGCCTCCTTCCGGGGCTCGGGCCGGCCGGGCGGAGAGCTTCCCCTCACTCCGCCCGGCCGTCCGTCCCGCCGGCCACCGCTGCGCCGGTCGGGGACGTCGCCCTGGTGCGGGCCGCGAGTCCCGCACCACATCGAACATAAGTTCGACGCACTCACAGTAAAGCGCCCGCCCGCCGATTCGTCAACGTGTTCGAACGGGTGTCGCTTTCCGCAGGCCGGAGGCGTCCGCGCGGGCGTTCGCGCAGGCGAACGGGGGGCCGGACGACCCGGAGCACCGTAGGGTGCTGGCATGCATCCGAATGTCGAACGGGTCGCCGCCGCGCTGCGCGGGCACGGCGCGGCCGGAGAGATCGTCGAGCTGCCGGACTCGGCCCGCACCGCGCAGGCGGCGGCGGACCAGCTCGGCTGCGAGGTCGGCGCGATCGCCAACAGCCTGGTGTTCGACGCCGACGGGGCGCCGCTGCTGGTCATGACGAGCGGCGCGCACCGGGTCGACACCGGCAAGGTCGCGCTGCTGGTGGGCGCGGAGAAGGTGCGGCGGGCGACGCCCGAGTTCGTCCGGGAGGCGACCGGGCAGCCGATCGGCGGGGTCGCGCCGGTCGGGCACCCGGCCCCGATCCGCACGCTCGTGGACGTGTGGCTGGACAAGTACGACGAGGTGTGGGCGGCGGGCGGGCATCCGCACACGGTCTTCCCGACCACCTACGAGGAGCTGCTGAGGATCACCGGGGGCGACCCGGCCGAGGTGGGTTGAGAGGCTGACCATGGAGATCTGGCACAACCCGCGCTGCTCGAAGAGCCGCGCGGCCAAGGCCGCGCTGGACGAGGCGGGCGTGGAGTACACCGAGCGGCGCTACCTGGACGAGCCGCCGACGGCCGGCGAGCTGGACGCGGTGCTGAAGCGCATCGGCGCGGAGCCGTGGGACGTGGCGCGCCTCGGCGAGCCCGTCGCCAAGGAGCTGGGCCTGAAGGACCTCGAGCACGACCGCGCGCGGTGGATCGAGATCATGGTGGCGAACCCGGTGCTGATCCAGCGGCCGATCGTGCTGACGGGCGAGGAGGCCGTGGTGGCGCGCGACCCCGACTCGGTCAAGAAGGCCCTCGACAGCCGCTGATGCGGGTGTGATTCTGGGGATCGGAACGCTGCGGCGTTCCACGCCGACGATGAGTGACGTCCGGGAGGGGCGATGACGGCGCAGATGCGCACCGGCCCGGCCGCGCGCGACCCGGACTTCCGGGGCATCGACCCGCCCGCGCTCGACCAGGTGATCCGGCAGCTGCGGGACGCGCAGGCCGCGATCTCGGGCTGGCTGAACGGGCACCGCCCGCCGGCCGGGGTCTCGCAGGCCGGGTACCGGCAGGCCGACCAGGTGGCGCACTGGGTCTCCGGCCAGCTCGGGATGCTGACGCGGCGGTACAACTTCGCGGTCACCCACCCCGACCCGGGCGGCGGGGTGGACGCCCCGCCCGTGCCGCGGCCCGCGCCGGCGCCGAAGCGGACCGGCGGGTCCCCGGGCGGGACGCCCCGTCCGGTGCGCCCGCCGGCCCGGACGGCGCCGGTGCACAAGGCCGCCCCGACGCCGCGGGGCGCCGGCGACCTCGGCGGGTACCCGGACCGTCCGGCGGCGCAGAAGGCGGCCAGGGTGGACGCGCTGGCCGTCATCGCCGCCGTCCAGGGCGGGAAGGCCGTCCCGGACGCGGTGTGGAAGCGGCTGACGGCCGACGCCGGGGACCCGGACTACACCGAGACGCTGTACGCGCGGCTCGGCCCGGCGGGCGCGGCGCACCTGGTCGAGGCGGCGCACGGCGACGCGGCGCGGCTGAAGACGGTCCGGGAGTCGCTCGGCACGTCCAGCCACCATCTGGCGATGGACGTGAAGTGGCTGCGCGCGTACCTGGCCGAGGCCGACCGCGCCGGGGTGCGTCCGGCGGCGGTGCGGGTCGTCACCGAGGCGAACCTGAGCGCCAGGACCCGCGAGGCACTGGTCAAGCTGCATCTGGACGCCCGGACGCATGCCGAGGGAGCCCCGTCCGGCGGGCAGGGCGCGCCGGCCGGCGCACCGGCCCCGCAGAACGCACCACCCCCGCAGAACGCACCGGCGCCGCAGAACGCACCGGCCCCGCAGAACGCACCGCCCCAGAACGGCGCAGCACCGCAGCCGCAGAGCACACCGAGCAACGTCGCCTGATGTGAGGTAGCCATGGCCGCTCCACCGCCTCCAGGGAGCCTGCCTCCGCCGTACACCGCCGCGGCGGCCGCCGAGCTGTCGCCGACGGAGCAGCCGAACCCCGAGTACGAGCGGCTGTACCACGCGTACGCCGACGCCTACGGCAGCATCGACCAGGTCCGGCGGGCCCTGGACGCGCCGGTGCGGACGCTCGGCTCGACCGACGCGTGGCTGGGCCCGGAGGCGCGCCAGTGGGGCGGGCGGCTCGATTCGCAGCGCGGGACGCTGCAGAAGGCGGCCGACCGGATCCTCTGGGACATCTACGACCGTCTGTCGTCCACGCAGCGGACCACCCCTCGGGTCTAGTCTCTGTCGGGTGAGGGACCCGAAGCTGCGCGAGATCGACCAACGCGCCTTCCTGCGCCGGCTCAACCCGATGCTCGAGGTGTACCGGGCCGCGATGGAGCCGCCGGACGAGCAGCTGCCGGGCCGGCACACGATCATGGAGCGGCACGCGGCCTACCCGTCGTTCCGCGCGTTCGTCGCGGAGCGGCGCGGCGCCCTGCCCGGCCTGCCCGGCCCGGTCCACGGGTTCGCCTACGGGTTCCGCGGGGCGCGCGGGCAGTGGTGGCACGACGTGGTGTACCAGGCGCTCATCGACCTCGGCGGCGAGGCGCACGCCGCGACGTGGATGGACGAGTCGTTCGAGGTGGCGGAGCTGCACGTGCACCCGCAGGCGCAGGGCCGGGGCCTCGGCCGCGCGCTGCTGACCGCGCTGTGCGAGGGCCGCCCGGAGCGGACGGTCGTGCTGTCGACGCTGGACAGGCGGCCCGAGACCCCGGCCCGGCACCTGTACCGCTCGGTCGGCATGGTGGACCTGCTGACCGACTTCGAGTTCCCCGGCGGCGGCCCCCGCTACGCGGTCATGGGCGGGACGCTGCCCTTGGCGCCGTACCCGCCGGCCTCCAGCAGCCCGTAGACCTCGCGCGTCGCGGTCGACTGGTTGAAGGTGATGAAGTGGATGCCGGGCGCGCCCTGGTCGAGCAGCTCGCGGCAGAGCTCGGCGGCGTGCTCGATGCCGAGCCGCCGCACCGCCTCGGGGTCGTCGGCGACGGCGTCGAAGCGGGCCCGGACCTCGGGCGGGAACGGGGCGCCGGACAGCTGCTCGGACCGCTCGATGGTGCTGTACCTGGTGACCGGCATGATGCCGGGGATGATCGGCGTCGCGCAGGCGGCGGCCGCGACGCGGTCGCGCAGCCGCAGGTAGTCCTCGGCGCGGAAGAACATCTGGGTGATGGCGTAGTCGGCCCCGGCGCGGCACTTCTCGACGAAGTAGCGGGTGTCGCTCTCGATGTCGGGCGAGCGCGGGTGCTTGTACGGGAACGCGGCGACGCCGACGCTGAAGTCGCCGTAGGAGCGGATCATGCGGACGAGTTCGGCGGCGTACTCGACGCCCTCGGGGTGCTTGACCCACTCCCCCATCGGGTCGCCGGGCGGGTCGCCGCGCAGCGCGAGCACGTTGCGGACGCCGGCGGCGGCGAACCGGCCGATGAGGTTGCGCAGCTCGGCCTGGGAGTGGTTCACGGCGGTGAAGTGCGCGACCGGGGTGAGGGTGGTGTCGGTGGCGATGCGCTCGACGATGTCGACGGTCGTGTCGCGGGTGCCGCCGCCCGCCCCGTAGGTGACCGACACGAACGTCGGGTGGAGGGGCTCCAGCTCGCGGATCGTACGCCACAGGTTCCGGGCGCCCTTGTCGGTCTTGGGCGGGAAGAACTCGAAGGAGAAGGACCGCTCGCCCGAGGCCAGCAGCTCGCGGACGGTCGGGGGCCGGTCGGGACGTACGGGTCGCATCCCCCAAGCCTACAGTGGGGCCCGGCGCGGGCCCCGGCCCGTGCGGGCGCGCGGCCGCCCGGGGCACCCGCGTCCGTTACGCGTGATCCTGCACACGTCCGCACCACCGTAATGCCTCAATTTCCTAGGATGTACTGACATATCGCTCAATGGCTGGCCGGTGGAATCCATCCGGCTGGATACGATCACGGGCATGCCAAGCCTGCCCGCGGGAGGACGACCCATCGCATCCCCCGGCTCGCTCCACTCGTCCTGGAGCCGCGTCCGCAAGGAGGTCGACGAGGCGCTGCTGGCCTTCGTCGACCGCCAGCGCCCCGGCCTGCTGGCCATCAGCGACGACCTCGCGCCGCTGATGTCGGCGCTGGACGCGCTGCTGGCGGGCGGCAAGCGGCTGCGCCCGGCGTTCGGCTACTGGGGCTGGCGCGCGGCCGGCGGCGGCGTCGACGACCCCGGCATCGTGCGCGCGGCGGCGTCCCTGGAACTGCTCCAGGCGAGCGCGCTGATCCACGACGACGTGATGGACTCCAGCGACACCCGGCGCGGGCAGCCGTCGGTGCACCGCCGATTCGAGGCGCTGCACCGCGCGCACGGCTGGCCGGGCGCCGCCGAGCCGTTCGGCGCCGGCACCGCGATCCTGCTGGGCGACCTGTGCCTGGCCTGGTCGGGCGAGATGTTCGAGACGTGCGGGCTGGACGAGGAGCGGCGCGCCCGCGGCCGGGCCGTCTACGACCTGATGCGCACCGAGGTCATGTGCGGCCAGTACCTCGACATGCTCGAGGGCACCCGCGGCGGGGCGTCGGCGGAGACGGCGCTGCGGGTGGTGGAGTTCAAGAGCGCCAAGTACACGATCGAGCGGCCGCTGCACCTCGGCGCCGCGCTGGCCGGCGCGGACCCGCGGGTGACCGCCGCGCTCACCGGCTACGGCCTGCCGCTCGGCATCGCCTTCCAGCTGCGCGACGACGTGCTCGGCGTGTTCGGCGACCCGGCCGAGACCGGCAAGCCCGCGGGCGACGACCTGCGCGAGGGCAAGCGGACGGTGCTGGTCGCGCTCACGCTGGAGCGCGCCACCCCGGCGCAGGCGGCGGCGCTGGAGCGGCGGCTCGGCGACCCGGCGCTGGACCGCCCCGGCGTGGACGAGGCGCGCGCGATCATCGAGGAGACCGGCGGCCTGGCGGCCTGCGAGGCGATGATCGACGGCTACCTGGACGAGGTGGGCCGGGCGCTGGCCGGCGCGCCGATCGCCGAGGAGGCGCGCGAGGCGCTCGCCGAGCTCGCGATCGCCGCCACCGCGCGCCGCACGTGATCCGAAGGCAACGAATTGGCAAAGTGAGGCTGGTGGGGTAGCACCATCCCACCATTTGGTGGCAGAAATGTCGCCATGTGCGCAGACATCCCGGGGAACCGCGCGCCGCGCGTCGCCCCGCTCCCCGAGGCGGAGTGGGACGACACGCTGCGGGCCGCCACCGCGTCGATCGGCCCGCTGAACGTCCTCACCACGCTCGGCCGCCACCCGAAGCTGTTCCGCAGCTGGATCGGGCTCGGCACCGCGCTGCTGATGAAGGGCCTGCTCGGCGACCGCGACCGGGAGCTGGCCATCATGCGGACGGCGCACCTGCGGGACTGCGCCTACGAGTGGGGGCACCACCGCCGGCTCGCGCTCGCCGCGGGCCTCACCGAGGCCGAGGTCGCGGCGCTGCGGCTGCCGCTCGACGACCACGGCTGGTCCGACGACGACCTGATGGTGCTGACGGCGGCGGACGAGCTGAACGAGCGCAGCACCCTCACCGACGCGACGTGGACGGCGCTGTCGACCCGGTTCGGGGAGCAGGAGCTGATCGAGCTGGTGATGCTCGTCGGGCACTACCACATGGTCGCGTTCGCGCTGAACGCGCTGCAGGTCCAGGACGAGGAGGGGCACTGATGCGGCGCCCCGGAGGACGGGCGGGACGGTGGACGCCGGCCGCGGGGGCGCTGGTGTCCGCGCTCGCGCTCGCGGCCGCGCCGTCCGCGGCGGCCCCGGCACAGGCCGCGCAGGCCGCGCAGGCCGCGCAGACCCGGTGCGGCGACCCGGCCCAGCGGCCCTGGTGCGACACCGCCCTCGGCCCGGACAGGCGGACCGCGCTGCTGATGGCGAGGATGACCGACGACGAGAAGATCGCGATGCTCGCGTCGGACGACCCGCTCGGCGGCCCCCTCGGCGGGTTCATCGACACCGCGCACGCCGACACCAACAGCGGGATCCCGCGCCTCGGCGTCCCGCCCCTCTACATGGCCGACGGCCCGGCGGGCGTCCGGCAGGGCAAGGCCACCCGGCTGCCCGCGCCGATCGCGCTGGCCGCCGGGTTCGACCCGGCCGCGGCGCGGCTGTACGGCGGGACGGTCGGGTGGGAGGCCCGGCACCGCGGCAACGACCTGATCTTCGGGCCGACCGTGGACGTGCTGCGCGCGCCGCGCAACGGCCGCGCGTTCGAGGGCTTCGGCGAGGACCCCTACCTGTCGTCCGGGCTCGGGGCCGCGTGGATCCGCGGCGCGCAGGCGCAGGGCGTGATGGCGTCGGTCAAGCACATGGCCGTCTACACCCAGGAGAGCGACCGGCTGTCGCTGGACATGAAGGTCGACCCGAGGACGCTGCGGGAGGTCTACCTGCCGCCGTTCGAGGCGGCGGTGAAGGAGGGCGGCGCGGCGACCGTCATGTGCGGGTTCGGCAGGCTGAACGGGCGGTGGGCCTGCCAGGACGACGGCGCGCTCAACAAGGTCCTCCGGTCGGAGTGGGGCTTCAAGGGGTTCGTGCCGTCCGACCACACCGCCGTGCAGGACACCGCGGCCGCCGCCAACGGCGGGGTCGACATGGAACTGCCGATCGGCATGAAGTACAACGCGCTCCTGCTCAAGACGGCGGTCGCGCAGAAGAAGGTCACGCAGGCGACGATCGACGGGCACGTCCGCAACGTGCTGCGGACGATGTTCGCGTTCGGGGTGTTCGACCGGCAGGCGTACCCGAACGACCTCGCCGCGATCGACCGGACGCCGAGCGAGACCGCCGCGCGGAGCATCGCGGAGGGCGGCATCACGCTGCTGCGCAACGCGGGCGGGATCCTGCCGCTGAAGTCGCCCTCGTCGATCGCGCTGATCGGGCGGGCCGCGCGGCAGAGCCAGAGCGGGACGGGGTCGGCGAACGTCGTGCCGTTCACGTCCGTCGGCGCGCAGGACGGCATCGCCCGCCGCGCCGGCTCCGGCACGCGGATCAGCTACAACGACGGCGACGACGCGGGCGCCGCCGCCGACGCCGCCCGCAAGGCCGACGTCGCGATCGTGTTCGCCACCGACAGCGAGGGCGAGTTCTTCGACCGCTCCTGCCTGACGCTCCGGTGCGGCGAACCGCTGCGCGGCGACCAGGACGGGCTGATCGGCGCCGTCGCCAAGGCCAACCCCAACACGATCGTCGTGCTGGAGACCGGCGGCCCCGTGCTGACCCCCTGGCGGAACCAGGTCAAGGGCATCATCGAGGCGTGGTACCCGGGCCAGGAGGGCGGGAACGCGCTGGCCCGCGTCCTGTACGGCGACGTGGACCCGGGCGGGCGGCTGCCCGTCACCTTCCCCGCCGCCGAGGGCGACGCGCCCCTCGCCGGGAACCCGTCGCAGTTCCCCGGCGTGAACAAGACCGTCACGTTCTCCGAGGGCGTCATGGTCGGCTACCGGCACTACGACGCCAAGGGCCTCACGCCGGCGTTCCCCTTCGGGCACGGCCTGTCGTACACGACGTTCCGCTACAGCGGGCTGGCCGCGTCGTCCACGTCGGTGCAGGTCACGGTGACGAACACCGGCGCACGCGCGGGCACCGCCGTCCCGCAGCTGTACCTGGGGCTTCCCTCCGCCGGCGTGGACGTCCCGCAGCCGCCCAGGCAGCTCAAGGGCTATGCCAAGGTCGCCCTGGCCCCGGGCCAGAGCAAGCGCGTCACGTTCCCGCTGACCTCGCGGTCCCTGGCGTACTGGAACCAGGACGCGAAGGCGTGGAAGGTGGCGGGCGGCTGCTACAAGGCGATGGTCGGCGGCTCCGAGCGCGACATCCAGCAGACCGGGAGCTTCGGGACGTGCGCCGCGAAGTAAAGATCGGGGTTCCGCTGCCCCGCTCCGGCGTGACACGGTACAAATGAGGAAATCTTCGTCCGTCCCCGCCGAGTCGGAGTCCCCCCTTGCCGCACGACACCTCCCGCGGGAGGACGAACCCCCACACCGGGCGCCCCGCCCCGTCCCGCAACGGCCAGCAGGCCCGTTCCGGGCAGGGACGCGCGGGCCAGCCCCACGGCCGCCCGGCCAAGCCGCGCCCCGGCCAGCCCGGCCCGGCGGCGGGAACGGCCGGCAAGCGGCCCGCCCCGCGCCAGGGCAAGGGCCGCCGGCACGAGCGGCCGCTGCGCCCCGGCGACCCGCGCAGCATCGGCGGCTACCGGCTGCTCGGGCGGCTCGGCGAGGGCGGCCAGGGCGTGGTCTACCTGGGCCGCGACGGTGGCGACCGCCTGGTCACGGTCAAGGTGCTGCGCGGCGGCCTGGACGCCGGGCAGCGGGCGCGCAGCCGGTTCGTCAAGGAGGCGGAGGCCGCGCGGAAGGTCGCCGGGCGGCACACCGCGCGGGTGCTGGACGCCGACGTCACCGGCGACCGCCCCTACATCGTCAGCGAGTTCGTCGAGGGGCCGCCGCTGCAGCGGGTCGTCGACGAGGACGGGCCGCTGCCGGCCCCGCAGCTGCGCAAGGTGGCGCTGCGCACCGCCGGCGCGCTCGCCGCGATCCACCGCGCGGGGATCGTGCACCGCGACTTCAAGCCCGCCAACGTGGTGCTGGGCCCGGACGGCGCCAAGGTGATCGACTTCGGCATCGCGCGCGCCGCCGACGCGCTGGCCCGCACCGAGCCGCTCACCACGAGCCCGGTCGGCACCCCCGGCTACATGGCGCCCGAGCAGATCGAGGACGAGCCGGTCGGGCCGCCCGCCGACGTGTTCGCCTGGGGCGCCGCGATGGTGTTCGCCGCGACGGGCCGGCCGCCGTTCGGCAGCGGGCCGAGCGCCGCGGTGATGCGGCGGGTGACGTCCCGGCCGCCCGACCTCGGCGACATGGAGGGGCCGCTGCGCGAGCTGGCCGCCCGCTGCCTCGACAAGAACCCGGCGGCCCGGCCGACCGCGCCGCAGCTCGTCCGCGCGCTGCGCGAGGGGCAGGGGCCCGCGCCGAAGCCGCGGCCCACCCGCATCCCGCGCTACCGGTGGCGGATGATGCTGGCGCTCGCCGCGGTGATCATCGCCGGGTTCGTGCTCGGCGTGCTGTTCTAGCGGCGGACCCGCCGGCGCCCACCGGCACGGCACTCACCTGGCCCGCGCTCACCGGGACCGGTGATCACCAGTGCGGGGGGCGCTCCTCGAGCAGCCGCGCGTCGTCATCGCCGCCGCCGCGCCACTCGCCCCAGCCGGTGTCGGTGTCGTCGGCGGTCTGGTCCGGCAGGATCTCCAGGTCGTCGCCCAGGTCGACCGGCCGGTCGTCGTCGGGTCCCACGCTCATGATCCCCATTGTCGGTCATCGGCGGGACCGCCCGCACCGTGATCCCCGTCGCCCGGAACTCGCGCCCGCCCGGCTCAGGCGGCGGGGGCGGGGAGGCGGCGGGCGAACTCGGCGGCCGCGGCGCCCGGGTCGTCGGCCTCGGTGATCGCCCGGACCACCACGACGCGCTCGGCGCCCGCGTCCAGCACCTCGCCGAGGTTGCCGAGGTCGATGCCGCCGATCGCGAACCACGGGCGGGGCTGGCGCTGCGCCGCCACGTACTCCAGCAGCTTCGCGCCGGGCGCGTGGCGTCCCGGCTTGGTCGGCGTGGGCCACACCGGGCCCGCGCAGAAGTAGTCCACGCCCGGCTCGGCGGACGCCGCGGACGCCTGCTCGTCGGAGTGCGTGGACCGGCCGATCAGCACGTCCCCGCCGACGATCTCGCGGGCGGCCGGCACCGGCAGGTCGTCCTGCCCGAGGTGCAGCACGTCGGCGCCGACCGCGCGGGCGACGTCGGCGCGGTCGTTGACCGCCAGCAGCGCCCCGTGCCGCTCGCACGCCGCCCGGAACACCTCCAGGTAGGCCATCTCCTGCCGGGCCTCCAGGCCCTTCTGGCGCAGCTGGACGATGTCGACGCCGTTGCCGAGCGCCGCGTCCAGGAACGCGGGAAGGTCCCCCTGCCGCTCCCTCGCGTCCGTGCAGAGGTAGAGGCGGGCGCGGCTGAGCCGGGCGCGCAGCGCCACGGCCCGTTCGGTCGGGATGTGCCTGGACACGGTGGGGGCGGTTTCCTTTCGGTGGGCATGCGGCGCGGGGCCACGCGCGGCGGCGTGACCCCGCGGCCGGTCCGCTCGGTCGGTTCGGGTCAGAATGCCAGGGCCTGGGCGCGTCGCCGCACCTCGGTCCCCCGGTTCTCGCTCAGCGCCTGGACGGGCGTACCGGGCAGCGTGTCGTCGGCGGTGAACAGCCAGCGGAGGGTCTCGACCTCGTCGAAGCCGGCGTCCGACAGCAGCGTCAGGGTGCCGGACAGGCCCTTGATGACCTGGCCCTCCCGGATGAACGCCGCCGGCACCATCGGCTCGCCGTCGCGGCGGACCGACAGCAGCTTGCGCTCGCTGATGAGCTGCTTGATCCGGCTGGTCTTGATGCCGAGCCGCTCCGCCGCCTCCCGGAGGGAGAGCCAGTCGCCGGCGAGGGCGTCGGTGCGGGGGTCCAGTGCGCTGTCAACGGTTGCGTGCGTCTGGGTCACGCCCCCTTGCTACCACGCCTTCGGAAGCCTCAAACCCACCCGGCCGCCGTTACCGGCGGTCGGGTTCCGCTACCGGCGAACGGCCTGGCGGACGGGCACGTCCGGGTCCGCGATCGCCTCCGGATCCACCGGCGTCCCGGCCGCGATCACCCGCCTGGCCTGCACCAGGTCGCGCGGGCTGTCCACGGTCAGGATCGCGTCGAGCCGGTCGCCGGTCAGCCACGCCACCGCCCACTTGCGGCCGGACGGGTCGCCGCGGTGGACGAGCCGCTCGGACCGCGCGTGGTGCCCGGCGTACTGCACCATCCGGCCGAACTGCTCGGACCAGAAGTAGGGGGCGGCGTCGTAGACCGCGTCCTGGCCGAGCAGGGCCGCCGCGGCGACGTCGGGGGCGTTGAGGGCGGTGTCCCAGTGCTCGACGAGGAGCCGCCTGCCGTACCGGTCCGACCACCATGCGGCGCAGTCGCCGACCGCGACGACGTCGGTGCGGACGGTGCCGGCCTCGTCGTCCGCCACGGCCCGGAACGAGCCGTCGGTGACGACGCCGCGCTCCAGCAGCAGGCCGGAGCCCTCCAGCCAGCCGAGCGCGGGCCGGACGCCGATCCCGACGACGACCTCGTCGGCGGCGATCCGCTCGCCGCCGCCGGGGCCGCCGCCGGGGCCGGCGAGGGCGAGGCCGCCGTGCTCGACCGCGGCGACCTTGACGCCGGTGCGCAGCTCGACGCCCGCCTCGGCGTACCAGGGGATGGTGAGCGCGCCGATCTCCTGGCCGAGCGCGACCGCGAGCGGGGTGTCGGCGGCCTCGACGACGGTGACGGCGCAGCCCTTCTTCGCCGCGGTGGTGGCGACCTCGGCGCCGATCCAGCCCGCGCCGACGATCACGATCCGGGCGCCCTCGGTGAGGCGTCCGCGCAGGTCGCGGGAGTCGTCGATGGTGCGCAGGACGTGCTGGCGGCCGTCCCCGGGCAGCGTGACGGGCTCGGCGCCGGTGGCGATGACCAGGCCGTCGAAGGGCAGGTCGCCGGCGGTGGTCGCGACGGTGCCGCCGCCCCGGCCGTCACGGCCCGGCGCGTCGAGGCGCAGCGCGGTGGCGCGCTCGCCGAGCAGCAGCTCGCAGCGGAGCGCGTCCCAGTCGGCGTCCACGGTGGTGTCGTCGGAGTCGCCCGCCAGCACCGCCTTGGACAGCGGCGGCCGGTCGTACGGCATGTGCCGCTCCGCCGAGACGAGGGTCAGCTCGCCCTCGTACCCCTTGCTCCTCAGTGCCTCGGCGGCCCGCACGCCCGCCAGCCCGCCGCCCACGACGATGACCCTGTTCATGGGCGCCCACCCTAACCGGGGCCGCCGGAGCGCTTTTGGACGGGTGTCCAGACAGGTGCATTCGGGGTGTTGGCCGTATGGTGGGGCATAGCGGCACGTGCACAACACAACAGAGCGCGGGAGTCCGGTGCGACCGGGCTGAGAGGGCGGCTGAGCGGGCCGCCGACCGCCACGACCTGATCCGGATCATGCCGGCGAAGGGAGCGCGCATTGCGGATCGTGATCATCGGGGCCGGGGTCATCGGCCTGGCCACCGCCTGGCGGGCCGCGCAGGGCGGCGCCGCCGTCACCCTGGTCGACCCGGCGCCCGCGAGCGGCGCCTCGTCGGTCGCCGCGGGCATGCTGACCCCCGTCAGCGAGCTGAGCTACGGCGAGGAGCCGCTGCTGCGGCTCGGCCTCGCCTCCCGCGACCGCTACGGCGCGTTCGCCGCCGAGCTGGCCGAGGCCACCGGCCTGGACACCGGCTACCGCGACGACGGGACGCTCCAGGTCGCGTTCGACGCCGACGACCTGAAGCTCCTGGACGACCTGCGCGCCTTCCAGGAGAGCCTCGGCATCCCCGTCGAGGCCCTCACCGGCCGCGAGTGCCGCAGGGCCGAGCCGATGCTGGCGCCCGGGGTGCGCGGCGGCCTGCTCGCGCCCGAGGACGGCTCGGTCGACCCGCGCCGGCTCGCCCCGGCGCTGCTGGCGGCGGGCGAGCGGCTGGGCGTCCGGCTGGTGCGGCGGCGCGCGGAGGGCCTGCTGGTCGAGCGCGACGCGGCCGCCGGGGTCCGGCTGGACGACGGCGCCGAGATCCGCGCGGACCGGGTGCTGCTGGCCGCCGGGCCCTGGTCGGGCGACCTGGCGGGCCTGCCCGCCGGGACCGTTCCACCCGTCCGCCCCGTCAAGGGCCAGGTGATCAGGCTCCGCACGCCGGTGCCGTTCCTGCGGCGCACCACCCGCGGCCTGGTGAAGGGCTCGTCGGTCTACCTGGTGCCGCGCGCGGACGGCGAGATCGTCATCGGCGCCACGCAGGAGGAGCTGGGCTTCGACACGCGGGTCACCGCGGGCGGCCTCTGGGAGCTGCTGCGGGACGCCCGCGAGCTGCTGCCCGGCCTCACCGAGCTGGAGTTCGCCGAGGTCACCGCGGGCCTGCGGCCCGGTTCCCCGGACAACGCCCCGCTGATGGGCCCCACCGCGCTGCCCGGCCTCTACCTCGGCACCGGCCACTTCCGCAACGGCATCCTGCTGGCGCCGGTCAGCGCCGACGCCCTCGCGGCGATGCTGCTGGACGGCCCCGTGCCCGAGGTGGCCGCCCCGTTCTCCCCCGCCCGCTTCTCCCCCGGACCGCAGTGAGGAAGGCCGCGCAGTGATGCGGGCCGCAGTGACGAAGGTCGTGCAGTGATGAAGGTCGTGCAGTGATGAGGATCATCGTGAACGGAGAGCCGCGCGAGCTGCCGGACGGCGCGTCCGTGGCGCAGGCGGTCGCGGCCGTCACCACCGCCGCGTCCGGCGTGGCGGCCGCGCTGAACGACGAGGTCGTCCGGCGCTCGGCGTGGGAGGCGACGACGCTGCGCGAGGCGGACCGCCTCGAGGTGCTGACCGCGGTGCAGGGAGGCTGACCGGTGACACGGGACACGACGAACGACGCCGCCGCCGACGCCCTGGTGATCGCCGGCGAGGAGATCGGCTCCCGGCTGATCATGGGCACCGGCGGGGCGCCGAGCATGCACGTGCTGCGCGAGGCGCTGACCGCGTCGGGGACGGCGCTCACCACGGTCGCGATGCGGCGGGTGGACCCGTCGGCGCGCGGCTCGGTGCTGGACGTCCTGGGCGAGTGCGGCATCCGGGTGCTGCCGAACACCGCGGGCTGCTTCACCGCGGGCGAGGCCGTGCTGACCGCGAAGATGGCGCGCGAGGCGCTCGGCACGAACTGGGTCAAGCTGGAGGTGATCGCGGACGAGCGGACGCTGCTGCCGGACCCGATCGAGCTGGTGGAGGCCGCCGAGCAGCTCGTCGACGACGGCTTCGCCGTCCTGCCCTACACCAACGACGACCCCGTGCTCGCGCACCGGCTGGAGCAGCTCGGCTGCGCGGCGGTGATGCCGCTGGGCTCGCCGATCGGGTCGGGGCTCGGCATCCGCAACCCGCACAACATCGAGCTGATCGTCGAGCGGGCGGAGGTCCCGGTGATCCTGGACGCGGGGCTCGGCACCGCGTCCGACGCCGCGCTGGCGATGGAGCTCGGCTGCGACGCGGTGCTGCTGGCGACCGCCGTCACCCGCGCGCAGTCGCCCGCCCGGATGGCCGCGGCGATGCGGCACGCCGTCGAGGCCGGGCGGCTCGCCCGGCTCGCGGGCCGTATCCCCAAGCGCCGCTACGCCCAGGCGTCCTCGCCGTTCGAGGGCCTCGCGTCGTCCTGAGAGCTCATTGAAGCCGAGCTAAAGCTTCGGATGTAGAAATATTCGCTGGACCTGAACGGTGGACGTCCACAGACTGGAGGGCGTCCACCGGACGGGCCGCCCGCAACCGCGCCGCACCCTTCGGTGTTCATGGAAGCGTCCCGAACCTAAGGTGCGTCACATGCAACAGGGCAGTGCCCGGCGAACGGGCGTCGACCGGCTCGCCGTCGCCGCGGCGGCCGTCACGGTCGTGCTGTGGGCCTCGGCGTTCGTCGCGATCCGCAGCGCAGGCGCGGAGTACGGCCCCGGCGCGCTGGCCCTCGGCCGGCTCCTCTCCGGGACCGTCGTGCTCGCCGTCATCTGCCTGGTCCGCCGCGAGGGCCTGCCGCCGAGGGGCGCCTGGCCCGGCATCGCCGCGGCGGGCGTGCTGTGGTTCGGCGCCTACATGGTCGCGCTGAACTGGGGCGAGCGCCTCGTGGACGCCGGCACGGCGGCCCTCGTGGTCAACATCGGCCCGATCCTCATCGCGCTGCTCGGCGGCTGGCTGCTGAAGGAGGGCTTCGCGCCGCGGCTGCTGGCCGGCATGGCGGTGTCGTTCGCGGGCGCCGCGATCGTCGGGCTGTCGATGTCGGGCGACGGGGGCGCGTCGGTCGGCGGCGTGCTGCTGTGCCTCGTCGCCGCCGTGACGTACGCGTTCGGCGTCGTCAGCCAGAAGCCGGCGCTGCGGCACGCGACGCCGCTGCAGTTCACCACCTGGGCCTGCGCGATCGGCGCGGTCGTCTGCCTGCCGTTCGCGCCGCAGCTGGTCTCGCAGGCCGCCGACGCCCCGGCCGCCGCCACCCTGAACATGGTGTACCTCGGCGTCTTCCCGACCGCGATCGCCTTCACCACCTGGGGCTACGCGCTGGCCCGGACGTCCGCCGGGAAGATGGGCGCCACCACCTACGCCGCGCCCGCGCTCGTGGTCGCGATGTCGTGGCTGTTCCTCGACGAGGTCCCCGGCCTGATCACGCTCGGCGGCGGCGCCCTGTGCCTCGCCGGCGTCGCCGTCTCCCGCAGCACCCGCGGCCTGCGCCGCGGCCGCCCGGCCGCCGCCGCGGCGGACCCGCCCGCGCCCGCGTCCGACCCGCGGCTCATCGATGCTCATACTCACGACTGATGAGAACATCCGTCATTCGCCCGTAAACTCGCCTCGATGGACACGTCGGTTGCAGATCCACTCGTCGGGCAGGTGCTCGACGGGCGCTACCGCATTGAGTCCCGGATCGCGCGCGGCGGCATGGCCACCGTGTACGTGGCCCGCGACCTCCGGCTGGACCGCACGATCGCGATCAAGGTGATGCACGCCGGGCTCGCCTCCGACGAGGACTTCGTCGCCCGCTTCATCGGCGAGGCCAAGGCCGCCGCGGCGCTCTCGCACCCCAACGTCGTCGCCGTGTACGACCAGCGCTCCGACGGCGAGCACGTCTTCCTGGTGATGGAGTACGTCCCGGGCCGGACGCTGCGCGACGCGCTCACCGAGCTCGGCCGGCTCGGCCCGCGCGCCGCCCTGGAGATCATGCAGCCCGTCCTCGCGGCGCTCGGCGCCGCGCACCGGGCCGGCCTCGTGCACCGCGACGTCAAGCCGGAGAACGTGCTGATCTGCGAGGACGGCACCATCAAGGTCGCCGACTTCGGCCTCGCCCGCGCGGAGAGCGCGAGCAAGATGACCAAGACCGGCATGATCATCGGCACGGTCGGCTACCTCGCGCCCGAGCAGGTGCTGCAGGGCACCGCCGACGTCCGCTCCGACGTCTACGCCGCCGGGATCATGCTGTTCGAGCTGCTCACCGGCCGGCTCCCCCACCAGGCCGACACGCCCCTCGCCGTCGCCTACAAGCACGTCAACGAGGTCGTCCCGCCGCCGTCCAGCGTCGTGCCCGGCATCCCGCAGCGGGTGGACGAGCTGGTCACCGACGCCACCAGCCACGACCCGGCCCGCCGCCCCCAGGACGCCAACCAGTACCTGGCGGAGGTCGCCGAGGTCTTCGGCGGCCTGCCGCGCGACTTCGACCGCCGCATGGAGGAGGCGTCCCGCACCGCCACCAGCGTGCTGGAGACACCGCCCGCCGCCCCGCCGCAGGGGCACACCGCCGTCCTCGACCCGAGGAGCGCGCCCGAGACCCTCCCCTCCGGGTACGCGCCGCGCTCCCGCGCCGACCGGGCGCTCGGCGCGCTCACCGGCAAGTACGTGCTGATCGCCATCGGCGCCATCGCCGCCGTGGTCCTCGGCTGGGCCGTCTGGTACCAGACGTCCGGCCAGTACGACCACATCCCCTCCCAGATCATCGGGATGAAGGTCGCGGACGCCCAGCGCGAGCTCGACCACGCCGGGCTGGACGTCCGCGTCGCCACCGCCGTGTACGACGACCACGTCCACAAGGGCATGGTCGCCAAGAGCGACCCGCCCGCCGGCGCCCGCATCGCCAAGGGCCAGACCGTCACGCTGACCCCGTCGAAGGGCATCACCCCCCGCGAGGTCCCGGACGTGTCCGGCAAGTCCCTCGACGACGCGAAGCGGACCCTGCAGAACAAGGGCTTCACGATCGGCAGGACCAGCACGACCCCGTCGCAGCGGGTCGGCAAGGACAAGGTCGTCGGCACCGACCCGGACGCGGGCGAGAAGCAGTCCCCCGACAAGCCGGTCGACATCATCGTCAGCAGCGGCATGTCCATGCCGAACGTCGTCGGCACCGACGGCGACACCGCCGCCAACCAGCTGCGCTCCATGGGCCTGAACGTCACCGTGGAGAAGAAGAAGGTCGACGGTAAGCCCGCGAACACCGTGGTCAGCCAGGACCCGGCGGAGGGCACCGGCGTGTCGAGCGGCGACGACGTCACCATCGTCGTCAACAAGCGCGACTGCATCGTGGACGCGGGCCCCATCCACTTCGGCTGCAACGACGGCGACCCCCAGCAGAACATCCCCGTCCCCAACATGACCGGCCGCAGCGTCGCCGACGCCAGGAAGGCCCTCCGGGACTCCGGCTTCAACGTCAATGTCACCGGGTTCGGCGGGAACACCGTCCGGTTCCAGAGCCCGAACAGCGGCGAGGCCCCGCGCGGCTCCACCATCACCCTGGTCAAGGGCCCCTGACCGGGTCCGGACGGTCGGATCCGGCGGCTAGGCTGAACGGCCTATGACCGCACCGCAGAGCCCCATCGGGGCGCACGTTCCCGTGGCCGGCGGGCTCGCCACCGGCGGCCTGAAGTACGCCGCCGAGATCGGCGCCGAGGCGATCCAGGTCTTCGTCGCCAACCCGCGCGGGTGGGCGCTGCCCGAGGGCAGGCCCGCCGAGGACGCCAAGCTCCTGGCGCGCACCGACGTCGCCGTCTACGTGCACGCCCCCTACCTGGTCAACTTCGGCTCGCCCAGCGAGGAGACCCTCGCCAAGTCGATCGCGACCGTCCGGCACTCCCTCGTCCGCGGCCGCGCGATCGGCGCCCGCGGCGTGGTCGTCCACACCGGCTCCGCCGTCAGCCAGAGCTACGACGCGGCCATGGCGCAGGTCCGCGAGCACGTGCTGCCGCTGCTGGAGGAGATCCCCGAGGACGGCCCCGACCTCCTCCTGGAGCCGATGGCGGGCCAGGGCAAGATGCTGTGCGCCAAGGTCCAGGACCTCGGCGCGTTCTTCGACCGCCTCGACCACCACCCGAAGCTCGGCGTCTGCTTCGACACCTGCCACGCGTTCGCCGCGGGCCACGACCTCGCCGCGCCCGGCGGCGTCAAGGACACCATGGACGCCCTGGTCGCCACCGTCGGCGAGGGCCGCCTCAAGCTCGTCCACGCCAACGACTCCAAGGACGCCTGCGGCTCCGCCAAGGACCGGCACGAGAACATCGGCGCGGGGCGGATCGGCGAGCAGCCCTTCGCCGACCTCTTCCGGCACCCCGCCGTGGCCGGCGTCCCGTTCATCATCGAGACCCCCGGCCGCGCCCCTGAACCGCACGGCAAGGACATCGCGACCCTCAAGCGCCTCAGAGCCGGCGACCAGCCCTGACCGCGACCGGGAGCTCAACCGGAAGATCGGCCACAACGGACCGCCAGGCGATCGTCCGTAACCCCGACCGGCGGCGACCGCCACGTTGCGATCGCGTGCGAAGCCGGATTCGAGCTTGCGAGAATCCGATCGCGAAGCGAGCCCCCAGGGCGAGTCGAAGCGATGCTGCGATCGCCGCTTCGCCCGCCGAAGGAAGGCGCTCCAGCGCCTGACGCCAAGGGCGAAGCAATGAATAGGACTCGGGCGTCGCCGAACAACCCCCCGACTGTTCGACGACGCCCGAGCCACAGGTCGTCGGGTCCCACCCCCCCGGTACGGGACCCGGCGACTCACGATCCGGCGTTCGACTGGCGCCCGCCGGATCTCCGGGTTTGCTGTTGTGGGAGGTTTCGCGGTGGTGGACGGGGATGCCGTCCGGTCCGTCCGCCCGCTCCTCCGAAGCGGTGTGGCGTGTGGTGCCACTGAGAACACTAGAGGTCCGATGCCTCCGATCGGCACCCTGGAAACACAAGGCTCGGTAAACGGTTAGTAGTCAGAGTTATGCGGAGGGTAGTCGCGCGGTGAGCGGTCGGTTTCGCGGGACGAGCGGACGGGCCGGCATGTAGGAACGGTCCACACGACGGTGAGCGGTCCTGTGGGAAAATCACGGCCCGGCGCGGCGGCCGTCTCCGCGAGCGCTCAGCGGGCGGCGGCGGGCTCGGGGAGGTGCAGCCGGGCCATGGCGCCGTCGGTGCGGCGGGGCACGCGGCGGCGGGTGAGCAGCGACGCCGTGATCATGACGGCGAACGCGGCGGGCGCGACGACCAGGGCGGGCTGGGCGAGCAGCGCGGCGGTCCAGCCGGCGCGCGGGCCGCAGGCGAGCCGGGCGACGCCGGCGGCGACGGAGAGCCCGCCGCCGGCGGCGAGTCCGGCGAGGGCGCCGGCGGCGGTCAGGCCCCGCCACCAGATGCCGAGGACGAGCAGCGGGCACAGCGAGCACGCCGACACGCACAGCGCCGTGACGACGAGCTCGGCGGCGTCTCTGGGGCCGATGGCGGGCAGCACGGCGAGCGGCGCGGCCAGCGCGAGGACCACGCCGATCCGGAACACGGTGACGCCGTCGCGGTGCCGCATGCGCTGGGTGACGGTCCCGGCGATGGCGACGACGAGCCCGCAGGAGGTGGAGATGAACGCGGCGAACGCGCCGGCGGCGACGACCCCTGCGAGCAGCGCGCCGGGCAGGCCGGGCGCGGCCCTGAGCGGCAGCACCAGGATGGTGGCGTCGATGTCGCCGGTCATCAGCAGTTCGGGGGTGTAGAGGCGGCCGAGCGTGCCGTAGAGGGCCGGGAAGGCGTAGAAGAGGGCGAGCAGCCCGGGGACGAGCGCGGCGGTGCGGCGGGCGGCCCGCCCGGAGGTGCTCGTGTAGAAGCGCATCAGGATGTGGGGCAGGCCCATCGTCCCGAGGAGGACGCCGAGCAGCGTCGAGTAGGTGGTGTAGAGGCCGCGCCAGGTAGGGGGGCCGGACGGGACGGCCCACATCCCGTCGCTGGGGGCGGTGTGGCGTTCGGCGTGCGGTATGGCGGCGCCGGGCGGGAACACGAGTTCGGTGCCGCGACCGGCGGTGTGCGGACCCGGGCTCAGGGGCACGGGGGCGCGGTCGTGGCGGACGCCGTCGAGCCGTCCCGTGGCGGTGACGGTCACGGCCTGCCGGACGGTCACGGTGACGTCGGTGTGCACGTGGACGCGGGTGGTGCGCTCGAAGCGCGCCGGCCGGTCCCCGGCGGGGGCCGCGCCGCCGCCGGCGTGCCAGATCGCGAGCAGCGCGACGGCGGGCAGGGCGACGGCGGCGAGCTTGATCCAGAACTGCACGGCCTGGACGGTGGTGATGCCGCGCATGCCGCCGGACGCGACGAGGCCGACCGCCACGACGACGATCACGGCCCAGCCCGTCCAGACGGGGGCGCCGGTCAGCACCCGCAGGGTCACGCCGGCGCCCTGGAACTGGGGCAGCAGGTAGAACCAGCCGACGCAGCAGACGCAGCAGGTGACGGCGCGGCGGACGGCCCGGGACCCGAGCCGCCACTCGGCGAAGTCGGAGACCGTGTAGGCGCCGGAGCGGCGCAGCGGGGCGGTGACGAACGCCAGCAGCAGGACGTGCCCGGCGGTGGCGCCGATCGGCAGCCACAGCGTGCCGGTGCCGTAGGCGAGGACGAGCCCGGCGGTGCCGAGGTAGGCCGCGGCGGAGATGTACTCGCCGCCGATCGCGGCGGCGTTCCGGAGGGGGGTGACGCCCTGGGAGGCGACGAGGAAGTCGGAGGTGGTCCGGGCGGAGCGGCGGCCGTGCGCGCCGAGGGCCGCGGTCAGCGCCAGGACCGCGGCCAGGGAGGCGAGCGCGGCCGGCGCCGCCGGGGCGGTCACGCCCGGCCCGCCGGCCTCGTATGGTCGCGCTCGGCGCGTTCGGCGCGGTGCAGCTGCACGAGGGCGGTGATCACCCACAGCGGCTGGACGCCGAGGACCGGCAGCAGCCAGGACGGCGGGAGGCCGAACGGCCGGATCCCGCCGAGGCCCCGGGCGAGGGCGAGAAGGGCCGGGATCGCCGCGGTCACGGCCAGGACGATCGCGGCGGTCTGCAGGGCGATCCGCAACTGGGCACGGACGAGCGCGCGCGTGTCGTAGCGTCCAGGCGCGCACCGGACGCGGGCGCCGGCGGTCCCGGGCGGGACGGTATCGGACGGGTCGGAGTCGGACGCGTCGGAGTCGGGGCGGCCGGTACTGGACGGGTCGGAGTCGGGCGGGCCCTCGCCGGCGGGCACGGGGGCCGCCGCCGGCGCGCCGCCCTCCGGCCGGGCCGGGCCGGGCGTCGGATGCGGGTCAGCCATGGGCGCCGCCACCCTCCCCCGGGCCGCCCGCGCCGCCCGCCGCGTGGTGGAACCGGCGCACCAGCAGGTCGCGGACCTCGCGGGTGTGCCGGCGGCTCACCGGCAGCAGCGCGTCGCCGATCTGCACCGCGGCCCGGCCGCCGTCGAACCGCAGCTCGGTGATGTGCGCGGACGCGACGAGCGTGCTGCGGTGGATCCGGATGAACCCGGCGGCCTCCCACCGCTTCGTCAGCGCCGTCAGCGGCATCCGCACCAGGTAGCCGCCGTCGGCGGTGTGCAGCCGGACGTAGTCGCCCTGCGCCTCGACGTGGGTGACGGTCCGCCGCGACACCAGCCGGGTGCGGCCGCCCAGCTCGACCGGGATCATCTCGTCGTCGGCGCCCGCGTCGGGGGCGTCCTCGCCCTGCGGCCCGGTGCGGGACGCGGCCAGCTCGACCCGCCGGACCGCCTCGGCGAGCCGCTCCGGCCGGACCGGCTTGAGCAGGTAGTCGAGCGCGCCGAGCTCGTAGGCGGTGACGGCGCAGTCGTCGTGCGCGGTGACGAACACGACGTGCGGGGGCGCGGCGAAGCCGGTCAGCAGCCGGGTGAAGTCCAGGCCGTCGAGCCCGGGCATCCGGATGTCCAGGAACACCGCGTCCAGGCGCTCGCCCTCGACGAGCATCCGGCTCAGGTCGCGCAGCGCGGACGAGGCGTCCTCCGCGCCGGTGACCCTCCCGATCCTCGGGTCCTCGCGGAGCAGGTGGACCAGTTCCTCCAGGGCGGGGCGCTCATCGTCGACGGCAAGGACGTGCAGCATGGTGGCGACTTTGCCGCGATTACCGTCTGTCCGCAATCGGTTCCGAAAAGTGAGTACCGCACCGGGGTGCGGACGCTCAGTCCGGAAAGATGCCCGGACGGTACTTCGGAACGCGCAATCTGACCTTCGTTCCCGCTCCGAGCGCTGTCTCGACGGTCAGGCCGTACTCCTCTCCATAGACTTGGCGCATCCGCTCGTCGACGTTGGCGAGCCCGATCCCGCCGCCGCGCCGGTCCGGGGTGGCGACGCTCCCCCATCCGGTCGGTCCCGGGCGGCCGATCGGGGCGGCGAGGATCTCCTGGAGCCGTTCGGGGTCCATGCCGACCCCGTCGTCCTCGATGCTGATCGCGGCCTCGGCGCCGGAGTCGCGCGCCACGATCGAGATGTGCAGCGGGCCGCGGGTGCCCTTCATCCCGTGCCGGATCGCGTTCTCCACCAGCGGCTGCAGGGCGAGGAACGGGACGGCGACGGGCAGCACCTCGGGCGCCACCTGCACGTCGAACCGCAGCCGCTCGCCGAACCTGGCGCGCTCCAGCAGCAGGTACCGGTCGATGGAGCGCAGCTCGTCGGCGAGGGTGGTGAAGTCGCGCGGGTCGCGGAAGGAGTAGCGGGCGAAGTCGGCGAAGTCCAGCAGCAGGCCGCGGGCCCGCTCGGGGTCGGTGCGGACGAACGAGGCGATCGTGGTCAGCGAGTTGTAGACGAAGTGGGGGGAGATCTGCGCGCGCAGCGCCCGCATCTCGGCCTCGGCGAGCCGGATCCGGGCGGTGTCCAGCCGGGCCAGCTCGAGCTGGCCGGTGACCAGCCGGGCCGCCTCGCCGACGGCGCGGACGCGCGCGGTGGACGGACCGGTCCAGTACGCGGTGAGGGTCGCCTCGACGCGCCCCTCGATGGTGAGCGGCGCGACCATGGCGACGCGGACGCGGCACAGCGGGTCGCGGCAGCCGAGCAGCTCCGGGGCGATCACGCGGGGGCGGCCGGAGGCGAGCACGGGCAGCGCGTGGGCGACGGCGTCGCCGGCGTGCTCGTCGCGTCCGGCGCCGTCCCAGGCCAGCAACCGGGGGGCGGGGTCGGCGCCGCCGCCGGGACGCGCACCGGCGGCGCGGTCGCCGCCGCCGTACGCGCCCTCGGCGTACGGCTCGTCGCCGTACCGGTCGGCGCCGTGGGGATCGTCGTCGTACAGGTCGTCGTCGTCGTACCGGTCGTCGTCATAGAGATCGTCGCCGTAGGGCGCGTCCGCGTACGGGTCGTCGTCGCCGGTGGGGATGCCCACGACCGCGACGGCCTCGGCGCCGAGCAGCGTCCGCAGGTGCCGGGCCGCCTTGCGGGCCGACCCGGGGGTCAGCCCGCCGCGCAGCGGCGGCGCCACGCGGGCGAGGGCGTGCAGGGTCGCGAACGACGCCTGCTCCGCCGGGACGGCGGGGGCGCGGCGCGGGAGCCGCAGCCGCCCGCGCAGCGCGACCGCGCCCGCGGCGGCGCCCGCGGCCAGGGCGCCCGCGAGAATGTCCGCGACGGACGGTAGGACCATGACAACGTACGGTAACGGTTGTCTTCCGCCAAGGTCGGTGTGTTGCCGATTTACGGCGGTGTCCGGCCCCTCACGGCTCAGAGGGGCGGCTCAGAGGGGCGGCTCAGAGGGGCGGCGCCTCGCCCTCGTCCTCCTGGTAGGAGTACCGCTGCTCGGACCAGGGGTCGGCGACGTTGTGGTAGCCGCGCTCCTCCCAGAACCCGCGGCGGTCCTTCACCAGGTACTCCACGCCCCGGACCCACTTCACGCTCTTCCACGCGTACAGGTGCGGGACGACGATCCGGATCGGGAAGCCGTGGTCGGCGGTGAGCCGCTCGCCGTCGTGGTGGGTGGCGAACATCGTCCCGTCGGCGAGGAAGTCGCTCATCCGGATGTTGGCGCTGTAGCCGTACTCGGCCCACACCATCACGTGCGTCACGTCCGGAGCGGGAGGCGCCAGCTCGACGATCGCCGAGCCGGGGACGCCCTCCCACTCGTTGCCGGGGATCGTGAACTTGGTGACGCAGTGGAAGTCGGAGATCGCGCGCACCCGCGGCAGCGCGTCGAACTCCTCCCAGCTCCACCGGTGCTGCTCCCCCGACGCGGTGGCGCCGAAGACCCGGAAGTCCCAGTCCTTGGGACGGAACTTGGGGACCGGCCCGTAGTGGAGGACCGGCCAGCCCCGGGGGACGTACTGGCCTGGCGGCAGGTCCCGCGGCTGCGGCGCGGACGGTTCGGGGTGGGACATGACGCCGCCATCCTGCCATCAGGCGTGAGCTGAGCCATATTCGGGGGCCTTGCGGGATTCGGCGGCGCGCATCGGCTACGCTGAGCCCGTGCGCAACATCGTGTATTTCTTCTGGTTCGACCAGCCCGGGCGGCTGGTCTGCCAGACGTTGCGCTGACAGACCACAAGGCGAGAGCCCCGGGCCCCATCGGCCCGGGGCTCTCGTCGTTTCCAGGGGGTCGTCCGCGGGATCCGGCCCGGATCCGCGCGCGGTCCGCGTGATGAGGAGAGGCAGCACACCCATGGTCGTCGTCATGGCCCCGGAGGCCACCGAAGCCGATATCAAGGCCGTCGTCTCACTGGTCGAGACGGCGGGAGGCGACGCGTTCGTCAGCCGGGGCGTGGAACGCACCATCGTCGGGCTCGTCGGCGACGTCCAGCAGTTCGGGTCGCTGAACCTGCGCGGGATGCGCGGGGTGACCGACGTGGTGCGCATCTCGGTCCCCTACAAGCTGGTGAGCCGCGAGCACCACGCCGAGCGCACGGTGGTGCGGGTCGGCGGCGTGCCGATCGGCCCGGGCACGGTGACGCTGATCGCCGGCCCGTGCGCGGTGGAGACCCCGGAGCAGACGCTCGGCGCGGCGCAGATGGCGCAGGCGGCGGGCGCGACCCTGCTGCGCGGCGGCGCGTTCAAGCCCCGCACGTCGCCGTACGCCTTCCAGGGCCTCGGCGAGGCCGGCCTGCGCATCCTCGCGGACGTGCGGGAGGAGACGGGCATGCCGATCGTCACCGAGGTGGTGGACGCCGGGGACGTCGATCTCGTCGCGTCCTACGCCGACATGCTGCAGATCGGCACCCGCAACGCGCAGAACTTCGCGCTGCTGCAGGCCGCGGGCGAGTCCGGCAAGCCGGTGATGCTCAAGCGCGGCATGAACGGCACGATCGAGGAGTGGCTGATGGCCGCCGAGTACGTCGCGCAGCGCGGCAACCTCGACATCGTGCTGTGCGAGCGCGGCATCCGTACGTTCGAGAAGGCCACCCGCAACACCCTCGACATCTCCGCGGTCCCGGTGGCGCAGCGCCTCTCCCACCTGCCGGTGATCGTGGACCCGTCGCACTCGGGCGGCAGCCGCGACCTGGTGCTCCCGCTGACCCGCGCGGCCGTCGCGGTCGGCGCCGACGGCGTGATCATCGACGTGCACCCGCACCCGGAGACCGCGCTGTGCGACGGCCCGCAGGCCCTGGTGGACGGCGACCTGCGCGAGCTGGCCAAGCTCATGCGCGACCTGCCGCCCATCGTCGGCCGCACCCTGACCGAGGCGCCCGGCCCCGTCCCCGCCTGACCCGGCCCGGCGCCGCCCGGCCCCGTCGGCTTGTGGCGTGTCGCCCTCATGAGGACCTTCATGACGGCGATACGCCGCGAGTCAACGCGAGTGCGGGCTGCTGGTAGTTTCGTGGGCATGGCGTACTGGACCTCGAACCTCGGCCCGCCCCGCTCCTGACGGGGCGCGGCGACGGCACCTCCCTGCGAGTCCTGACGGACCCGGCGCGATCGCGCCCGGTCCGCGTTCTCCTGCGCCCCGGATCCGGATCCTTCCCTCCCGATTCGAGCCCAGGAGCCTTTCCCGTGTCTCTGCGCACGTCCAGAACCTTCGGAACATCCCGGCGGGCATCCGCGCCCGCGTCCCCGGCCGCCCGGCGCGCCCTCGGAGGCGGCGCCGACATCCTCCTCGCCGCGTCCCTGTGGGGCACGACCGGGACGGCCCGCACCTTCGCGCCCGGCGCGTCCAGCGTCTCCGTCGCCGCCGCCCGGATCGTCATCGGCGGGCTGCTGCTGTTCGCCTTCGCCGCCGCCACCCGCCGCGACGGCCTGCGCCGCCTCCTGCGCGGCCGGTCCCGCCTGGGTCCGCTCGCGCTCGGCGCCGCGGCGATCGCGGTGTACCAGGTCGCGTTCTTCGTCGCCGTCGCCCGGACCGGCGTCGCCGTCGGCACCGTCGTCACGATCGGCAGCGCGCCCGCGTTCACCGGGCTGATCGGGCTCGCGACGCGGCGGGCCGTCCTCACCGGCCGCTGGACGCTCGCGACCGCGGGCGCCGTCGGCGGCTGCGCCCTGCTGGTCGGCGCCGGGCACGGCTCCGGCGTCGACCCCGCCGGCATCGCGCTCGCGCTGCTGTCCGGGCTGGCCTACGCGGTGTACGCGACCACCGCGTCCGCCCTGATCATCCGCGGCGAGGACGACCGGGCGACCGCCGGGGCGCTGTTCGGCGCCGCCGCGGTGCTGCTCGTCCCGGTCCTCGCGGCCGAGCCCGCCGGGTGGCTGCTCACCGGCTCCGGCGCGGCGACCGCCCTCTACCTCGGCGCGGTCACCACCGGCCTCGGCTACGTGCTGTTCGCGCGGGGGCTGCGCGGCACCCCCGCCACGACGGCGACGACGCTGACCCTCGCCGAACCCGCCGTCGCGGCGGTCCTCGGCACGGCGGTGCTCGGCGAGCACCTGGGCGGGACGGCCTACGCCGGCCTCGCGCTGCTCGCCGCCGGCCTCGTCGTGCTCTTCGCGCCCGCGCGGCGTCCGCGAAAGCACGGGGAACGCGGGCCGAGCGGTAACGAATTGGTCTGAACCACTCGCCAGATCGGAAGGCGGCGAGGATGATGTCCGGCATGACGATGGGCGATGGCGACGCCGGGGGACGGCTGTTCCCGGAGGACCTGGACGGCGTCGACCCGGTCGCCGCCGTGATGCTGGCGGACGCCTGCCGCTCCCTCGCCGCCTACCCCGATCTGGTGGCGGTCGGCCCGCTGTTCACCGCGGCCGAGCGGGTCTCCGGCGGCTGGCAGGTCGTCTGCCCGCCGGACCCGCTGCCGCAGGGCGCGCGCGAGCTGCTCGCCGACCACCTCGACGAGCGCGCCGCCCGGATGGACGAGGGGGCCGCGGGCGAGTTCCGGCGGG
Organism: Spirillospora sp. NPDC000708; assembly: GCF_040299565.1. NCBI lineage: Bacteria > Bacillati > Actinomycetota > Actinomycetes > Streptosporangiales > Thermomonosporaceae > Spirillospora > Spirillospora sp. NPDC000708. The sequence goes on along the minus strand of NZ_JBEPCJ010000022.1, from coordinate 33,978 downwards.
CCGCGGCGGCGCTGCGGACCGGGCCGTCCGACACGGTGGCGGCGGCCGGCCGGCGGTTCGCGATCGTACGGGTCGAGCAGCTGGTGCGGACCGGCCCGGACGGCCCCGAACCGCCCCGGCCGAGCGACCCCGACCCGCGTCCGGCGTCCGTCCCGGCCTCCTACCGCCGCCCCTACGACCTGCTGTCGGGCGAGGGCACCGGATCCGACCTCGCCACCGCCGAGCTGCTGTGCCAGGTGCTGGACGCGGCGGCGCTCAGCGGCAGCGAGCCGTCCGGCGCGTTCCTCACCCCGGTCGCGCTCGCGCCCGCGTTCACCGTCGCCGAGCGCGGCCCCGGCGGCCCCGGCGTCCCGGGCGGGCCGTCCCGCGAGCGCCGCTGGCGCCCGGTCGGCCGCCTGCACGCCACCCCGCAGCAGGCCCGCGACTCGCTGGCCGGCTACCTGCGCGACGTGGCGCCGGCCGTCGAGGCCCTCGGCGAGACCGACGCCGCCGCCTACGCGGAGGCCGCGGAGCTGCTGGCGGAGGAGCCCCGGCGCAACGGCATCTCGGTCGCGGGACGCCGCTTCCGGATCGTCCGCATCGAGCGCATCACCCTCCTGGGCCCCGAGGGCCCCGAGCCCCCGCGTCCGACCGACTTCGACCAGTACTGATCGCGGCGGCCCCGCCCCCTCGGGACGAGGACGCGGGGCCGGAGCGGTCGGACGGGGTCAGGACGCCGCGGCGTCCCCGTAGACGGGGCGGTGCTCCTGGACGGACTCGGCGAGCTGGTCGGCGAGCTCGCCGACGTCGAGGCGCTTCTCGATCTGCCGGAGGTCGTCGATCTTGGCGCGGGTCTCGGCGCGGCGCGGCGCGAGCATCGTGCAGCAGTCCTCGTCGGGCAGCTCGGAGATGGACAGCGTGCGGATGCGGCGCGCCTGGTCCATGATCTCGATCTTGTCCATGCCGACGAGCGGGCGCAGGATGGGCAGCTCGACGGCGTCGTCCAGCGCGGTGATGTTGGCGAGGGTCTGGCTGGACACCTGGCCGAGCGCGTCGCCGGTGATCAGCGCGGAGCCGCGGAGGCGGCGGGCGAGGACCTCGCCGGTGCGCAGCATGAGGCGGCGCTGCGCGATCACCGCGAGCCGGTCGGCGCCGGACGACTTGATCTGCTGCTGCGCCTTGCCGAACGGGACGACGAACAGCCGGGACCCGCCCTGGAACTTGTCCAGCTCGCGGACCAGCGCGTACGCCTTGTAGATCGACTCCGGGCCGGTGAACGGCATGCCGGAGAAGTGCAGGTAGTCGACGCGCAGGCCGCGGCGCATCATCCGGTACGCGGCGACGGGCGAGTCGATGCCGCCGGACATCAGCACGAGGGCGCGGCCGCTCATCCCGACGGGCAGGCCGCCCTGGCCGGGCAGGCCGCCGGAGTAGACGAACACCTCGTCCCGGTCGACCTCGATCGACAGGGTGTGCACCGGGTCCTTCAGCTTGACGGGCTGGCCGTAGCGGGCGGCGACGAGCGCGCCGATGTGCCGGTCCAGCTCGGTGGAGGTCATCGGGAAGCGCTTGTCGCGGCGCCGGGACCGGACGGCGAACGTGCCGAGGCGGCCGTCCATGAGCTCCAGGGCGGCGCGCTCGACGCTGGCGAGGTCCTTGCCGACCCGCCAGGCGCGGTGCGCCCACACGATGCCCATGACGTCGGTGATCCGCTGCGCGACCCGCTCCATGGTGGCCAGATCGGCGTCGTGCTTGCGGACGATGAAGACGCCGTGCCGCCGGATGACGTCGACGCGGGCGATGGGCCGGACGGCCTGCCGGACGTTGTCGGCCAGGCGGCGCTCGAACAGCTCGCGGTTCTTGCCCTTGAGGACGACCTCGCCGAGTTTGAGCAGCACGCACGGCTCCCCGTCGACCGGGGACTGCTCCCGGACGTCCGCGGGCGCGGTCTCGAGCGTGGTCATGCGTGGTCCTCCCGGCGGGAACGGGTCAAGGGGCGGCCTCCAGTGTGGCCCACTCACCCCAACATCGCGACCCGGAAAACGTGTTCCCGCCGGGAGGGACAGGTTCGGCCGGGTTCGGCCGGACGGGTCAGCCGAAGAAGACCTCGGCCTCGGCGTAGCGCTCCAGCGGGACGGTCTTCAGCTCCTTGGTCGCCTCGTCGAGGCCGACGCGGACGATGTCGGTGCCCTGGAGCGCGACCATCTTGCCGAAGTCGCCGTCGCGGACGGCGTCGATGGCCTGCAGGCCGAACCGGGTGGCGAGGACGCGGTCGAACGCGGTGGGGGTGCCGCCGCGCTGGATGTGCCCGAGCACGGTGGCGCGGGCCTCCTTGCCGGTGCGCTTCTCGATCTCGTCGGCGAGGGCCTGGCCGATGCCGCCGAGCCGGACGTGCCCGAACGCGTCGCGCTCGCCGGTCTGCAGCTGCATCTGCCCGTCGATCGGGTGGGCGCCCTCCGACACGACGATGATCGGCGCGTAGCGGGTCTTGAACCGGCTCTCGACGTACTCGACGACCTTGTCGATGTCGAATGGCCGCTCGGGGATCAGGATGACGTTGGCGCCGGCGGCCATGCCGACGTGCAGCGCGATCCACCCCGCGTGGCGCCCCATGACCTCGCAGATCAGCGCGCGGTGGTGGCTCTCGGCGGTGGTGTGCAGCCGGTCGACGGCCTCCATGCCGATGTTCACCGCGGTGTCGAAGCCGAAGGTGTAGTCGGTGGCGTTGAGGTCGTTGTCGATCGTCTTGGGGACGCCGACGACGTTGACGCCGTTGGCGTACAGCTCGCGGGCGACGCCGAGGGTGTCCTCGCCGCCGATGGCGATCAGGGCGTCGACGCCGAGGCCGGCGAGGTTGTCCTTGATCCGCTCGACGCCCCCCTCGACCTTGACCGGGTTGGTCCGGGACGAGCCGAGGATCGTGCCGCCGCGCGGCAGGATCCCGCGGACGGCCTGCACGTCGAGGGCGACGGTGTCGCCTTCGAGGGGCCCGCGCCAGCCGGCCCGGAAGCCCACGAACTCGTAGCCGAAGACCTGCACGCCCTTGCGGACGACCGCGCGGATGACCGCGTTCAGGCCGGGGCAGTCCCCACCTCCGGTGAGCACTCCGACTCGCATGCCGTCTCCTTCTCCCGCCACCGGGCTCCTCCCTCGGGTCACATGGCCAGACTAGTGGTCAGCGCATGGCTACGCAGGGCATTCGCCGGGCGTCCCGGCGTGCCGTCATTGGTCTAGACCATAGCCTCCGGAGGCGCCCCGCGGCACGCCGTCCGGCGGGACGCGGCGCCGGCGCGACGGGCCCCGGATGATCCGGCCCCTTCCCCGGAAGAGCACCGCCACTCCCCCCGGTGCGCGCCGTACCGCCGCCCGCCGGCGACGCGGTGCGGACGCGCCGTCATAGGCCCAACCAATCTCCGCGAGCGCCAGTTCCCGCGCCGCCTCCCCGGCGAGGCCGTCGCGGTGCGCCCGCGCGAAGTCCCACCCGTCGCGGAACGATCCCTGGGTCGGGCGTCCGGCCGCCCACGCGGCGAACTCCGCCTTCCAGGACGCCCCGTAGGCGGCGGCGAGGGCGGGCCAGGCGCGCTCCACCTCGCCGGCCCGTTTCAGCAGGACGCTGTGCGCGGCGGCCCGCACCGCGGCGGCGTCGAACCCGGCGGGCATCGGGCCCCCCGCCGCCATCGCGCGGACGAGTGCCTCATGCGCCGCGGCCAGCGCGGGGTCGAACGCTCCCGGGTCCACTGCGCTCATGTGACGGCCGCGCTCATGTGAACGGCTGCACTCATGTGACGGCCGCCAGGCCGGACGCGGCGGCGATGGCGTCCAGCTCGGCCTGGAGCTCGCCGGTCGGCGGGTAGCGGCCGTCGCGCTCCAGCAGGAACCCGGGCGGGCGGCGCCGCGCGCACACCTCCCGGATCAGGTCCAGGACCTCTTGCGGGACGGCCGCCGTATGCGTGTCGTGGTAGCGGCCGTCCCGCTCGACGCCGCCCGCGACGTGGCAGTAGGCGACGCGTTCCAGCGGCAGGCGGTCGATGAGGTCCAGCGGGTCCTCGCCCCGGTTGCGGGCGTTGGCGTGCACGTTGGCGACGTCCAGCAGCAGGAGGGCGCCGGTGCGGTCCAGGAGCTCGGTGAGGAAGTCGCCTTCGGTGTACTCGGCGTCCGGCCAGTCGAAGAGCGCGGCGATGGGCTCGACGGCGAGCGGGACGGGCAGCTCGGCCTGCGTGCGGCGGACGTTGGCGGTGAGGGCGTCCAGCGCCGCCCGCGTGCGCGGCACCGGCAGCAGGTGCCCGGCCTCGATCCCGCCCGCCCGGACGAACGCGACGTGCTCGCTGACCAGCGGCGCGCCGAGCGCCTCGGCGCAGGCGGCCAGGTGCGCGACGCGCTCGGCGGCCACCGGCTCGGCGCCGCCGAGCGACAGCTTCACGCCGTGCGGGACGACGGCCGCGCCGCGCCCGCGCAGTTCCAGCAGGCCGGGCGCGGGACGCGCCGGGTGGACGGACTCGGCGATCACCTCGGTGAAGCGCAGCCCGGGCAGCGCGCCGACGAACCCGGCGATCTCCGGCCGCCAGCCGAGGCCGACGCCCAGACCGGGCAGGCCGGGCGCGCCGGGCAGGGAGGGCGTGCCGTCAGCCGCCACCGCAGCCCCCTCCGCATCCGCCGCCGCCGCATCCGCCGCCGCAGCTCGCACCGCCGCATCCGTGCCCGCCGCCATGCCCGCCACCGTGATCCCCGCCGTGCCCGCCGCCGTGCCCGCCGCCGCCGTGGTGGTACCCGCCGTCCGAGGAGTCCCCGAGCAGGAACACCGAGCCGGACGTCCCGTCCCCGCCCGACGTCCCGGCGGGCCCGACGCTCGCCAGGTAGTGCGCCGCTCCGAGCGTCTTGGCGTACACGGGGTCCCAGGCGGTGAGCGCGGGGACGCCGAAGAGCGCGACGGCCATCAGGATCCTCGGCGCGGCCAGTTCCTCGTACGCGCCGTCGATCGGCGGCGACAGGTCGTCGTGGTCCTTCCGCGTCCGGTCGAGGACCCGGTCGCCTTCCGCGGTGCGCCCGTGGGCCGAGCCGAGCGCGAACGCCGGGACGGCGACCGCGATCAGCACCAGCACGCCGGCGGTCATCACCGGCACGCCGTGGCGGGTGCCGACCGCGATCCACCCGGCGATGCCGAGCAGCGCCCAGATCCGGACGGGCCACAGCATCCGCCTCAGGCGGCGCCGCGCGTCCTCGGGGACGAGGAGGCCCTGCGCGGCCAGGTCGCCGCGGAGCCGGCCGAACGCGTCCCGGACGCCGGGCTCGGCGGCGAGACCCGGCAGTGTCGGATCCGCGGACTCGGCGAGCGCGGCGTGCAGGGCCGCGTCCAGCGCCGCGCCGCCGCGGGGCGCCGTCTCGCCGGGACTGATCCGCCCGTCGGCGTGGACCTCGATCGCCTCGTCGAGCTTCAGCGCCGCCATCGCGACGGCGGCCGCGGCCGGCTCCCCGCCGCGCAGGTAGGCGACCTCGCGGGGATCCAGGTCCCGGATGGGCGGACGGCCCCGGCGCACCGCCGCCCGCGTCCGCGCGGGCGCCACCAGCAGGACCGCCGCGACCAGCGCGTACACCGCCAGAACCAGGATGGAGACCTGTGTCGCTCCCAATCCGCCGCCCCTTTCGTCCGCCGTCGGCCGTCCTCTGGGGACGCGGGGACCGGGGTGCCGGTTCCGTACCGGCCGTTATCGGACAGGCGCCGCCGGATCAGGACTCCTCGTCCAGGCCCTTCTCGATGGCGTAGCGGACGAGCTCGACGCGGTTGTGGAGCTGGAGCTTGCCGAGGGTGTTCTGCACGTGGTTCTGCACCGTGCGGTGCGACAGGACGAGCCGCTGCGCGATCTGCTTGTACGTCAGGCCCTTGGCGACGAGCCGCAGCACCTCGGTCTCGCGGTCGGTGAGCCGGGGCGCGTCGTCGTCCTCGCGGGCGGGCGCGGCGGCGAGCCTGCGGTACTCGCCGAGGACGAGCCCGGCGAGGCCGGGGGTGAACACCGCGTCGCCGTCGGCGGTGCGGCGGACCGCGTCCAGGAACTCCTCGCGTCCGGCGGACTTGAGCAGGTAGCCGGTGGCGCCCGCTTTCACCGCCTCCAGGACGTCCTGCTGCTCGCCGCTGGCCGACAGCACCAGCACCCGCACGGGCGGGTCGGCCGCGGCGAGGTGCCGGGTGACCTCGACGCCGCTGATGTCGGGCAGCTGCAGGTCGACCACGGCGACGCGGGGGCGCGCGGCGGCGGCGATGCGGACGGCGGTGCGGCCCTCACCGGCGGTGGCGACGACCTCGTGCCCCGCCTCGGCGAGGTCGCGGGCGACGGCGTCGCGCCACATCGGATGGTCGTCGACGACCATGACCCTCAACGGAACCTCGCTCACGCTCACACCCTAGACGTCGCGGACCGGCACGGAACTACGCGGAACGGTCATCTCGATCTCGGTGCCCTCGCCGGGCGCCGAGACGATCGAGACCGTGCCGCCGAGGTCGCGGACGCGGCCCCGGATGGACTGGGCGACGCCGAGCCGGCCGGACGCGGCCGCGGCGTCGAGGCGGCCGGGCGGCATGCCGGGGCCGTCGTCGCGGACGCTGACGGTGACCTCGCCGGGGCCGTCCTCCAGCAGGACCCAGGCGCGGGCGCCGTCGCCGCAGTGCCGCCGGACGTTGTCCAGCGCCGCCGCGACCGCCGCGGCGACCTCGTGGGCGGCGTGCTCGGGCAGCGGCACGGGCGTCGCGGGGGTCGACACGGTCACCGACGCGGACGCCTGGCCGGTCAGCAGCGGGGCCAGGTCGGCCTCGCGCCCCCCGCCGTCCGCCGGGCGCGGCACGGCGCCGCCGGCGGGGACCGGGCCGGTCCCGGGGCCGGCGCCGATCAGGGCGCGCAGCGCCGCCTCCTGCTCCCCCGCCAGCCGGCCCAGCTCGGCCGCCTCGCCGCCGGCCTCGCCGCCGCGTCGCTGCACCATCGCCAGCACCTGCAGGACCGAGTCGTGGATGCGGCGCGCCAGCCGCTCCCGCTCCCGGGTCGCCGCCTCCAGCTCGACGGCGCGGGCCAGCCGCGCCTCCGCCTCGCGCGCGAGGCGCACCACCTGGCCGACCACCAGGCCGGCGAGGAACAGCAGCACGATGCCGTTCAGCGTGGTGTTGCCCATCCCGCCGGCCGTCCCTGCCGCGGCGTGCACCAGCAGGTTCGCGACGCCGAGCACGAGCGCGGCGATGACGCCGCGCCGCCGCCCGCCCGCGACGGCCCAGGCGAGCACGGACGCGGCGACCCACGACACCGGCAGCGTCGGGCGGCCCGTCGCGATGTGGTGGGGTGTCTCCACCCAGGCGGTCGCGAGGATGCAGCCGAACGCGACGGCGAGGTCGGCGGACAGCAGCGGCCAGCCGCGCCGGGACGGGTCGCGGTACGCCAGCGTCGCGACGCCCGTCCAGACGGTCAGCACCCCGAGGACGGCCCAGCCGCCCAGCGGGTGCGCGTAGCCGCCGGAGTTCTTGCCGATGACGACGGCGGCGTAGACCAGCGCCAGCGCCCGGTACACCGCCACGGACCGCCACAGCGCCGCGTCCAGGCCGGCCATGCCCCCGCCGGTGTCGTCGCGCACGGTTCAGTCCTCGGCGATGCCCTCGTCGCCGTCGTCGCCTTCGTCGTCGACGCGGCGGACGGGCTTGCCGGCCATCTCGGCCTTGACCTCGGCGGCGTACCGGTCGACGTACTCCTGCCCCGACAGCTCCCGGATCGCCTCCATGATCTGGTCGGTGACCTCGCGGAGCACCTCGCGGTCGTCCTCGCGGCCGAAGTAGCGGGAGAAGTCCATCGGCTCGCCGAACCGCACGCCGGGGCGGACGCCGAGCCGCGGGTACGGCTGCCCGGGCGGCATCAGCCTGAAGGTGTTGATCATCGCCATCGGGATCACCGGGACGCGGGACTTCAGCGCCAGCCGCGCCACCCCGGTCTTGCCGCGGTACAGCCTCTCGTCCGGCGCCCGGGTGCCCTCGGGGTAGATGCCGAGCAGCTTGCCCTCGCCGAGGATCCGCAGGCCCGTCTGGAGCGCCGCGTCCGCCTCGGGGCCGCCGGTACGGTCGACCGGGACGACCCCCACCCCGGTGAAGAACCCCTTGCTGATCAGGCCCTTGAGCCCCTTGCCGGTGAAGTACTCGCCCTTGCCGATGAAGAAGATCGGCCGCATCAGCGGCAGCGGGCCGAAGAAGTGGTCGGCGAACGACTGGTGGTTGCACGCCAGCAGCGCGGGGCCGCGCTTGGGGACGTTCCTCATGCCCCGGTTCCGCGGCCACCATGCGCCGTACATGATGGGTGAGAGTACGACCCTCAGCAGGATCCAGAACCAGAGCATGCCGACACCTTCCTCCGAGCCGCGTGCGCACGCGGCGCGCAAGACCGAGTCCCCGTCCGAGGGGGGTAATGATGGGACATCTTCGCATCCCGGCGGTTCCTCGCCCACACCACTGTCCCGGTGCCCGGGGCCGGTCCGGCACACCCCGCGCCCAGATGAACGTAGGCTCTGAACGGAAATCTCAATCGGGTGCGCCCGGGGGCTTGTCCCGGGCGGCGCAGCGAATACCGTGGGACACACGTTTCGGGTCGTCCGGGAGTGCCGCCGCGCACCGCGGCGGGCGGCCGGGCGCACACCTCAATGGGGGAGCGGAGGCCGCCATGCCGGTGCTGTCGGTCACGCCGGAGTCGTCGAAGGAGCCGGCCCCGTGAATCGCCGTGGCAATGGACTGTCCGCCGACACCTACGCGCCGCTGGTCGACCTCGCCCCGCATCTGGCCGACGCGATGCTGGCGGCGCTCGGCGAGGCGGGCGTGGCGGCGTACGCGGCGTCGCCGGACGGCCTGCCCGGGATCGCCGGGACGGCCGGCGGCCCCGTCGGCGACGTCCTCGACCGGCTGTACGTGGACGTCGACATGAAGCCGGCCGCCGAGGGGATCCTGCGCGCGCACCTGGCGCGGCTGCGGGACGCCGGCGTGCGCGGGGAGGGTGACGGCCGCCCCGAGCCCGACCTGGCCGACTCCGCGCCGGACACGCCGGCCGGGCGCGACGGGGTGCACGACGGCCCGCGCGACGGCGGCCTCGACGGGGGGCTCGACGGGTCCTTCGACGAGGCGTTCGAGGGCGTGTTCGACGCGCCGGGGCGCCGCGGCGACGGCGAGGCGGGCGGCGGGTCCGGGACGCCCGGCAAGGGCGACGAGGGCGGCAAGGGCCGCGACCTCGACGAGGACGCCATCTGGGCCGCGATCGTCGCGGGGTTCGACACGGCGCCGGAGGGCGACGAGGTCCCCTGGCCCGACCAGGAGAACATCGACGAGCGCCCGGCGCCGCCCCGCGAGGGCGACGACCGGACGGGCCGGCTGCCGCGGGCCCGGGTCATCCGGCCCGCCGACGAGGCCCCCGAGTTCCCGCCGGACGCCGATGACGAGGGCCACTACATCCCGCCGCCGCCCCCGCCGCTGCCGAGCGCGGACCCGCTCACCAAGGGCGCCTGGATCGCGCTGATCGGCGGCCCGGTCTACCTCCTCGTCACGGTGATCCTCGACTGGGAGGTGCCCGGCTGGGCCGCGTTCCTCGCGGTCGCCGCGTTCATCGGCGGGTTCGTGACGCTCGTGCTGCGGATGGGCGACGAGCCCCGCGACCCCGACGACGGCGCCGTCGTCTGACCAGCGGCCGTCCGGACGGGCTTCCGTGACCGGCGCCCTCTGACCGGCGCCCTCTGGGCGGCGGTGGTCCGGGCGGCGCCGGCTAACCGGGCCCGGCGGGCAGGCGGAGGTCGGCGCGCAGCGGGCGGTGGTCGGTGGCGCGGACGTGGTCGCCGGGCTCGTCCGGCGGCACCCCGCATCCGGCCACCTCGACGCCGGGGTCGGCGAACACCCCGTCGATGCGGCGGCGCGGGTCGCGCGCGGAGAAGGTGAGCGGCTCCCCCGCCGGGGCGGTCGCGTGGCCGTCCTGGAAGTGCTCGGTGAGCAGCGTCCACGACGGGCCGCCCGGCTCCTCGTTGACGTCGCCCGCGAGCACGACCGGCGCGCCGTACCGGGCGCGGGCCCGGTCGAGCAGCGCCAGCACCTCGCGGACGTGCCGCAGCCGCGGCCCGTCCGCGAGGTCGAGGTGGGTGCTCGCCGCGATCAGCCGCGCCGGCCCGATCTCCAGCACCGCGACGGCCAGCGCCCGCCGGTGCAGGCCCTCGTCGGGCGTCAGCAGGTGGAACTCCCGGTGGACGCGGCGGACGCGCGGCGCCGCGAGGACGGCGAGGCCGCACGCCCGGCGGCCCGCCGCCACGTCCATCCCGCACGCCCGCGCCAGCCGGCGCCGCTGCGCCCGCCAGCCCCAGAACCGCGGCACCTCCTGCAGGCACAGCACGTCCGGGCCGTTCGCGCGCACGACGCGCGCCACGGCCTCCGGGTCGTCGCGCAGCGACCGGATGTTGTAGCTCAGCACCCGGACCGGCGTCGCCACGGCGGGCGTCCTAGACCGCCGCGTCCTGGAGGGGGCGGACGCGGGCGAGGTCGGCGGCGCCGACGATGCCGGCGGCCGAGCCGAGCTCGGCGATCCGGATGTCGGGCAGCGGGCGGTGGCCGCGCCCGGTCAGCGCCTCCTCGAACGCGACGCGGATCGGGTCGAGCAGCAGGTCGCCCGCGTCGGACAGGCCGCCGCCGATGATGAACGCGCCCGGGTCCAGGATCGCGCTGAGGTCGGCGAGGCCCTGGCCCGCCCAGTGCGCGATCGTCCGGAAGCACTCCAGCGCGGCCTTGTCGCCCTCGCGGGCGGCCTGCGACACCTCGGGGCCGCTGATGCCCTCCGGGCGGCCGCCGCCGAGCTCCAGCAGCCGGCCCGCCATCGCCGGCGCGACCCGTGCGAGGTCGCGGGCCTCGTGCACGAGCGCGTTCCCGCTGGCGTACTGCTCCCAGCAGCCGCGGTTGCCGCAGCCGCACCGGCGCCCGTCGGGGACGACCCGGAAGTGCCCCATCTCGGCGCCGATCCCGAACCGGCCGCGGTACAGCTCGCCGTTGATGATGATGCCGCCGCCGATGCCGGTGCCGAGCGCGACCAGCACCAGGAAGTTCTCGCCGCGGCCCGCGCCGAACTTCGCCTCGCCCCAGGCGGTGGCGTTGCCGTCGTTCTCCACCACGACGGGCAGGCCGACGAGGTGCTCGACCTTCTCCCGGATCGGCTCCTCGCGCCAGGCGAGGTTCGGCGCGAACAGCACCGTGGAGCGGGTCTCGTCGACGAACCCGGCGGCGCCGAGCCCGACCGCCGACACCTCCGCGTACTTGCCCTTGAGCAGGTCGACGACCTCGGCGATGGTCTCGGCGGTCTCCTTGGGGTTGGTCGAGGGAGTCGGCCGCCGGACCTTCTCCAGGATCGTTCCCCGGTCGTCGACGACGCCGGCGGCGACCTTCGTGCCGCCCACGTCCACGCCGATGGTCAGGGCCATGTACGCTTCCTCCTCCTCGCGCGCCCCTGGCTGGAGCCCGTCCGCACCACTAGCCGATGTCGATGGAGTCGCCGCCGGTGGCGGCCGCCCACGGGTCGCCCGGCTCCTCGCGGGGCTCCTCCCCGCGCGGCGCCTCCCCGCGCGGCGTCCGGCCGCGCTCGGCGTCGTCGCGCGGGGCCTCGTCACGCGGCGTCCCGCCGGACGGGGCCTCGTCGCGAGGCGACCGTCCCGACCGATCGGACCTACCCGCCCCGGGGCCCGCCGACGCATCCCGGGGCCGCGGGGGCCGGTTCCGGTTCGCGCCGGGGCGGGTGCGGTCGAAGCCCTGCACCACGTCAAGAGCGGCGGCCATCAGCGACTGCCCGGCCTCCCGGACGTGCCGGCCGACGTCGTGCCCCGACTCGCGGGACGCGGCGATGGCCCGGCAGACCGGGCAGTGGCAGCACTCGGGGGCGCCGGTGGCGTAGCGCGGCGGCTCGGCGGTCGCGCTCGCCCACACGTCGTCCGCGTCGCCGCGGGGGCGGGCGCCGCGGTCGGCGCGGTCGTCGGCGCGGTCGTCGGCGCGGTCGTCGCGGGAGCCGCCGCCGACCACGCGCCTGAGCACCGCGTCGAAGAGCTTGCCCGCCTCGTTGATCAGGTCACCCGGCTGGTCGGTCATGACTCCATCATCCATCCGTCATCGGCGTGAAACGGTACCGCCTTCCGGGCGTGCTCAGCGCTCGACGCGGCGCTTGAGGCCCTTGAGCGCGGAGTCGATGATCCGCTTCTCGCCCTTGCGCTTCACCATGCCGATCATCGGGACGCGGACGTCGACCGCCAGCTCGTAGGTGACCTCGGTGGCGTCGTCCGCCTCGGCGAGCGCGTAGGTGCCGTGCAGTCCGGTGACGACCGCGCCCTTCTCGACCAGTTCCCAGCTCACCCGGTCGTCGCCGTCCCAGGTGTAGGCGAGGCCGACGGTGTCGCTGAACGGGCCGCCGTCGAAGGTCAGCCGGCCGCGCAGCGCCCGGCCGTCCGGGCCGGTCTCCTGGACGGTGAACTCGCGGATCCCGCTCGCCCAGTCCGGATACGCCTCCAGGTCGGCGATCACCGCCATGATGTCGGCCTTCGCGGCCTTGATGGTGATGGAAGAACTCGTGCGGTCCGCCATCTGCGTTCCCTCCGGTTCGCCATGGGCCCGCGCCCGGGATTCCGTCGCCCGGGCCGCTGTCTAGAGCACGGTATCCGTCACACCGTGAGGACGTACGGGACCCCGCGCGCGCGGAAGTGGCCCACGTTCACGCATTCGGTGCGGCCGATGCGCATGCGGGCGGCGAGCGGCTGATGGACGTGCCCGAACAGCACGTATTTCGGCTGCGTGCGGTGGATCGCGTCCAGGATCGCCTCGCTGCCCCGCTCGAACCGGCGGGCGACGGTGTCGTAGAGCAGTTCGGGGACGGCGGGCGGGATGTGGCAGCACAGCACGTCCACCTCCCCCACCGCCTCGACCTTCGCCGCGTACACGTCGTCGTCGAGCTCGTAGGGGGTGCGGTACTCGGTGCGGAGCCCGCCGCCGACGAACCCGAACCGCAGCCCGCCGATCTCGGTGGTCTCGCCGTCCAGGACGCGGTGCCCGTCGCGCAGGTGCGGCGCCCACATGCGCGGGACGTCGACGTTCCCGTAGGTGAGGTAGGCGGGGGTCGGCATCGCGGCGAACAGCTCGGCGTACTGCCGGTCGACGGCGCGCTCGATGTGCGGCCACGCGTCCCCCTCGAGGGAGGCCCAGAGGCCGCGGGAGAACTCGCGGGCCTCGTCGAAGCGCTTCTCGGTGCGCAGCGCGATGAAGCGGTCGGCGTTCTCCTGCCCGAACAGGTCCGCGAAGATGCCCTGCCCGTGGTCGGAGTAGTCGACGAACAGGATCAGGTCGCCGAGGCAGATGAGCGCGTCCGCGCCGTCGCCCGCGCTCTTCAGCGCGTCCGCGCGGCCATGGACGTCGCTCACCACGTGGATCCTCATGAACCGACTCTAATAGGGGACCTCTCCCCCGAAAACGGGCGCCCCTCCGGGCGTCAGCCCGCCGCGGCCGACACCAGCGAGCGCCACTCCGCCACGAGCGCGGGGTCGACGGGGGCGTCCCAGGAGCCGTCCGGGCGGACGGCGGTGCCGACGTGGAACGCGGTGACGCCCGCCGCGGCGAGCACCGCCACGTGCTTGCGGCGCAGCCCGCCGCCCGCCATGATCATCGCGGCGGAGCGGGGGTCCTCGGCGGCGCGCCGGACCAGCACGTCGACCCCGGCGTCCACGCCGCGCGGCGAGCCCGCCGTGAGCACGGCGTCCAGGCCGCCGTCGAGCGCTCGGACCGCCTCCCACGCCTGGGCGGGGTCGGCGGCGTGGTCGACGGCGCGGTGGAACGTCCACGGCAGCGGCGCGCAACCGGACGCGAGCTTGCCCGTCGCGCCGGCGTCGACGTGGCCGGAGGAGTCGAGGAAGCCGAGCACGAACCCGTCGGCCCCGGCGGCGGCGAGGTCGGCGGCGGCCCGGACGAGCCGGTCCAGCTCCGCGCCGGTGGTGCGGAACCCGGCGTTGGCCCGCAGCATCACCCGCAGCGGCAGCGCCGTCGCGGCGCGCACGGCCGCCACCATGTCCGGGTCCGGGGTGAGCCCGTCGGCCCCCATGTCGGCCACGACCTCGATCCGGTCGGCGCCGCCGTCCTGCGCGGCGCGCGCGTCCGCGGCCGTGAGCGCGATCACTTCGAGCAGGGCCATGGCTCTCCCCCGACCACTTCCGTATACGACCAGGTCAAGGGTAGGGGACGGACCGGCGGCCGCCCGGCCGCGCCGAACGGTCTTTGCCGTGCCGTTAACCGTCGATCCGCAGGCCGCTCCGGGGCGGAACGCTCACTTTCGGACGGTTTTCCTACTCGTGGGTATCATTCACCCTCGGAGGGACCGGCAGGTTCCCCCGCCGTCCCCGAAGATCGATCACAGGAGTGGGCCGTGCGCGAGTTCAGCGTCCCCGCGATGGTGGAGGTCCCCGACTCCGCCAATCTGACCGACGCGCCCTTCACCCGGGCCGCCGAGGAGCCCGGCGCCATCGTGCTGCGCCGCCGCACCGGCACCGGCTGGAGCGCCGTCACCGCGGCGGAGTTCGCGGCCGAGGCCGCGGCGGTCGCCAAGGGGCTGGTGGCCGCGGGCGTCGAACCGGGCGACCGGGTCGCCCTGCTGTCGCGCACCCGCTACGAGTGGACGCTGCTGGACTACGCGATCTGGACGGCCGGCGCCGTCGCCGTCCCGATCTACGAGACCTCCTCCGCCGAGCAGATCGAGTGGATCGCCGGCGACTCCGGCGCCAAGGCGCTGTTCGCCGAGACCGACGCGCACCTGGCGCTGGTCGGCGAGGTCCGGGACCGGCTCCCGGGCCTCGCGCACGTCTGGGGCATCGACGCGGGCGCCGTCGCCGAGGTCACCGAGCTCGGCAAGGACGTCGCCGACGCGACGATCGCCGAGCGCCGCCGCTCGCGCACCGCCGCCGACGTGGCGACGCTCGTCTACACCTCCGGCACCACCGGGCGGCCGAAGGGCTGCGAGATCACCCACGGGAACCTCGTCGCGACGGCCCGGAACGCCGTGCAGGGCGCGATCTCCGAGATCGCCGTGGAGGGCAGCTCCACCCTGCTGTTCCTGCCGCTGGCGCACGTGTTCGCCCGGCTGATCGAGGTCGCCACCATCGAGGGCGGCATCGTCCTCGGCCACAGCGACATCCCCAGCCTGCTGCCCGACCTCGCCTCGTTCCGGCCGACCTTCCTGCTCGCCGTCCCGCGGGTGTTCGAGAAGGTCTACAACGGCGCCGAGCAGAAGGCGGAGGCCGACGGCAAGGGCAAGATCTTCAAGGCGGCCGCGGACACCGCGATCGCCTACAGCCGCGCGCTGGAGGCCGGCGGCCCCGGCCTCGGTCTCAAGGCCAAGCACAAGGTCTTCGATGTGCTGGTCTACGGGAAGCTCCGCGCGGCCGTCGGCGGGCGGGTGCAGTACGCGGTGTCCGGCGGCGCCGCGCTCGGCGAGCGCCTCGGCCACTTCTTCCGCGGCGTCGGCATCACGATCCTGGAGGGCTACGGCCTCACCGAGACCACCGCGCCGGCGACCGTGAACCGCCCCACCGCCATCAGGATCGGCACCGTCGGCAAGCCCATCCCGGGCGTGGACGTCCGCATCGCGGAGGACGGCGAGGTCCTGGTCCGCGGCATCAACGTGCTGCGCGGCTACTGGAACAACGAGGCCGCCACCAAGGAGGCGATCGAGGACGGCTGGTTCCACACCGGCGACCTCGGCACCCTCGACGCCGACGGCTTCCTGAAGATCACCGGCCGGAAGAAGGAGATCCTCGTCACCGCGGCCGGCAAGAACGTCGCGCCCGCCCCGCTGGAGGACCGGCTGCGCGCCCACCCGCTGATCAGCCAGTGCCTGGTGGTCGGCGACGGCCGCAAGTTCATCAGCGCCCTGATCACGCTGGACGAGGAGGCCCTCGGCCCCTGGAAGGAGCGGCACGGCAAGCCCGCCGCGATGACCGTGGACGAGCTGCGCCGCGACCCTGACATCATCGCCGAGATCGAGGGCGCCGTCGCCGACGCCAACAAGTCGGTCAGCCACGCCGAGGCCATCAAGAAGTACGTCATCCTCGGCGTCGACTTCACCGAGGAGGCCGGGCACATGACCCCGAGCCTGAAGGTCAAGCGCAACGTCGTGATGAAGGACTTCGCCGACGAGATCGAGTCCCTCTACACCGCCTGACCGCCCGCCGCCGCCCGCGCCGCCCGACCCGTGCGGCGCGACCGCGCCGGGTCAGCGCAGGGCGGCGACGGCGTCGGCGATCGGCACGTCGCCGTTCAGCAGGTCGAGCGTGCGGTGCCGGGCGTCCGGCAGGGCGTCCAGCAGCGCGGCGATCACCGCGGCGACGTCGTCTCGGGTCACCGCGCCGTGCCCGACCGGCGGCTCGGCGAGCGTCACGAGCCCGGTGCCCGGGTCGTCGGTGAGGCGGCCCGGGCGCAGGATCAGCCAGTCCAGGCCGCCGCGCGCCCTCAGGTCGTCCTCGGCGTCGCCCTTGGCGCGGATGTAGGCGGCCCAGACGTCGTCGCGGCCCGGTGCGGGCGGGTCGCCCGCGCCCATCGCGGACACCTGCACGAAGCCCCGCACCCCGGCGCGCTCCGCCGCGTCCGCCAGCAGCACCGACGCGGCCCGGTCGACGGTGTCCTTGCGGGCGGCGCCGCTGCCCGGGCCCGCGCCCGCGGCGAACACGACCGCGTCCGCGCCGGCCAGGTCGCCCGCGACCTGGTCCGCGGACGCCGCCTCCAGGTCCCGGACGACCGGCGTTGCGCCCGCCGCCCGCACGTCCGCCGCATGGTCGGGGTTGCGGATGAGGCTCACCACGGCGTCCCCGCGCCCGGCCAGCAGCCGGGACAGCCGCAGCGCGATCTGCCCGTGCCCGCCCGCGATCACGATCTCCATGACGCGATCCTACGCGCGGGCGCGCACGGGCCCCGGGACCGGGATCAGCGGCGGCGCCCGTTGATGGCGGCGACGGCCTTCCGCATGAGCCGGTCGTTCATCACGTTGATGAAGTCGCCGTGGTCGGTCACCGGGTCGTGGCCCTCCTCCGGGAAGGTGTCCAGCGCGAACGCCAGCGCCTTGGCGGGCAGGTTGTAGGCCAGCGTCATCCGCAGCTGCGGGACGGCCTTGCGGCCCTGCGGGCACTGGCCCGTCCGCGGGTCCGGGAAGACCATGTGGTCGCGGTGGTTCGCGCTGTCGGTGTTCTGCCCGTCCCAGCAGCTCGGGAAGTTCAGCACGCGCTCCACCATGCTGCCCTTCGGGCACAGCGGGTACTTGTCGGTGAACACCCGGTTCTCGAACCCGCTGCACGTCCACTGGGCGTGCGCGTTGGCCGGGCCCTTCGACGACGCCTTGGCGTCACCGGTGACGATCCGGGTGAACCGCGGGATCGCCGTCACCTTGCTGCGCGGGTTGCCGAGGAACTGCAGGCGCACCTTCGCCGGCGTGACGACGCTGCCGGTGTTGCCGTCCACCTGGCTCTGCGCCGCGCGGTCGGAGCCGTCCTTGCCGGCGCGCAGCCGCACGACCGGCCAGTAGTAGGTCGACTGGTCACCGTTGGTGCAGGTCGTCCCGGCGGCGGCGAGCGTCTGGTCCGTCGAGAACGCGCTGGTGTCGAGGTTGCCGACGTAGTCGTGGATGTGGTGCGCGCCGTTCTGGACGCCGGGCGCCACGATCACGTTGTCGGGGTTGCTGTGCTTCTGCCCGGCGTTCGTGCCGCAACTGGACGTGAACACGCCGGTGGAGGCGGCCCGCGTGCGCCGCGGCTGCCGCACGGGCTGCGCCTGGCGGATGTCGACGAACTGGTCGGCGCGCGGGCCCGGCTTCACCTGGCTCTGGCCGCCCTGCCCGCCGCCGTTCTGGTTCTGGCCGCCGCCGTTCTGACCGTTCCCGTTCTGGCCGTCGCCATTTTGGCCGTCGCCATTCTGGCCGTCGCCGTTCTGACCGTCGCCGTTCTGCTGGTTCGGATCGGTCTGGCCGGGATCCGGCGATCCGGAGTCCGGCGGGGTGGGGACGGCCGTCTGGGAGGGGTCCCCCATCCCGGGCATCTGACCGTCGCCCATGCCGGGCATCTGCCCGCCGCCGTTCTGGCCGCCGTTCTGCTGGCCGCCGCCGTCGTCAGCGGGCGGGCTGGTCCGAGTGCCGTGCCCGCCCCGGTACTTCTGGACGTGCCCGACCGGATCGGCGGTGACGGTCGCGCCGCCGGGCAGCGCCCCGGCGCCCCCGGGGACGTCGTTGCACGCCGACGCGGCGAGCAGCACCGCCGGGACGATCACGGCGAAGGTCTTTCTTCTTCTTCCCATTTTGAGTACTCCCTGTGAGCGGGGGGTGGGATACCCGTCAGTGCAGCGCGGATTTGGTGACCAGGCCGGTGCTCTCCAGCAGCTGGATATGGTGCAGGACGAATTTCATCCCGCGTTCCGCGTAGGCCCGGATGATCGTGTTCTGGCTCTGCACGCGAGCCGTGGCGGCGAACGGCAGGACCTGCCCGTGCGCGGCCCGCAGCCGGAACACGTAGTCGGTGTCGAACGCCTTTCCGTCGAGCCCGGCCAGCTCCCGGAGATAGCTCCGCTGCGTGCCGTTCGGAATGGCCGGCAGGGTCACCCCGAGCTGCTGGGCGGTGGCCCGGGTGTCGGCGTCCAGCTGCATGTGCTCCTGGTTGATGATCGTGCCGATCTCGCGCACCCGGGGGCTCGCGCCGCGCTGCACGGCCATCTGGCTGGCCGGCATCTCCCAGAGCCCGGCCTGGCGGACCTTGACCAGCAGGAGCCGGTCCTGGGCGCTCAGCGGGCCCCATTTCGACGGGACGGTGGCACCCTTGTCGACGCCGTTGGCCGGGGCGACCCGCGGGTTGAGGAGGACCGCGAGGGCGGCCGCGACGACGGCCGCGGCGGCCAGCAGCAGCAGGCCCCGGCCCCGGCGGAGCCCGAACCGCGGGAGCCGGCGCAGTTCCGCGACACCGTACGAATTTCTCACCGAAATCCCTTCCTCCTTCCGGGAGCGCACCGAAGAACGGACCCGGCGCGGTTTCGCCGAGGAATACGCACCGCGCCGGGCCCGGGGTTCACCGCCGCTCGGACTTTTTCATTTCTCCGGCCCGTCCATAATGGCGGGCGGGCCGCCGTCAGGAACGCCGAGCGGGACCGCCCGGGACTCCCCCGACGACCCGCAGCGCCAATGCCGGGCACATCGCGACCGCTTTTTGCACGTCCCGCTCCATCCAGGACGGGATGTCGCTTCCAAGTACCACCGGAAAGCCGTACCGGTCGAGCTGGATCAGTTCCGGGACGAGGTAGGCGCACAGCCCGTGGCCGTCGCAGCGGCTCCAGTCGATCGCCACCCGCTCCTCCCGCCCGGTCGGGACGGGCAGCGGCAGCACCCCGAACGTCGGCAGCCCGCAGGTGCCGCCGTACCGGTGCGCGTCGATGTCGGCCCCGAACGCCTCGACCGCCGACAGCACGAACCGCGCGGTCCCGTCGGGATGGGTGCAGGCGCCGCGGCCGCGCCCGATCGCCGCGGCGCGGCGCACGTCCTCGACCGTCCCGCCGCCCTCGCTCAGCGTGTTGAGGGCCCGGACGACGTCGGGCAGCCCCAGCCGGCACGGGCCGCACTGCCCGGCGGACTGCGCGGCCAGGTAGGACGCGATCCGGGTGACCTCGCCGAGCGGGCAGGTGCCCTGCGCGAGCGGCAGGATGATGCCGGCGCCGACCGTCCCGCCGACGGCGCGCATCCCGGCCCGCGACAGCACGGCGCGCGCCGCCCCGGCCGGGTCGAGCCACGTCCCGTGGTAGCCGCCGACCAGCACGCCGGGGCCCGGCGGCACGTCGCAGTGCTTCAGGACGTCCCGCAGCGGCGTGCCGTACGGCGCCTCGACGACCGTGGTGCCGCCGACGGTGAGCAGCGTGGTGCCCGGCTCGTCGTCGGTCCCGGCGGAGGCGTACAGGTCGGGGCCGAGCGAGACCAGCACCGCGAGCTGCGCGAACGTCTCGGTGTTGGACAGCAGCGTCGGGTACCCGTCCACCCCGGACTCGGCGGCGCGGACCTTCACGCCCGGCGGGATCGGCGTCTCGCCGTTGATGGCGCGGATCACCGCGCCGCTCTCCCCGGAGATGAACCGCTCGGTCAGCCGGACGACGCGGGCGGGCATCCGCCGCTCGCCGATCGCGGCGCGCACCGACCGGGCCGCCTCGTCGCTCTCGACGGCGAGGACGATCCGCTGGGTGCCGAGCGCGGTCGCGACGATCTGCGCACCGTCCAGCACCAGGTGCGGGGCGCGGCCGAGCAGGACCTTGTCCTTGGCGCTGCCGGGCTCGCCCTCGGCCCCGTTGACGACCACGACGACGTCCTCGCTGGAGCCGCGGTCGCCTCCCTTCTCCCCCGGCAGCAGCAGCGTCCGGTCGGCGGTCGGGTGGTTCACCCGGGACGCGACGGCGGTCAGCTTGCGCGCGAACGGGAACCCGGCGCCGCCGCGTCCCCGCATGTCGACCTGCTCGGCCATCCTGACCAGGTCGTCCAGCGACGGGACGCGCAGCCGGCCGTGCACCGCGAGGTGCCGGTCGAGGTCGAGCCGGTCGAAGCGGTCGAAGCCGAGCGTCAGCCGGGGGCCGCCGATGTTGGAGACCGTGTGGACGGCGCTCATCGGATGACCTCGGTGTCCCAGCCGCCGCCCTCCCCCGGCAGCGGCACGCCGCGCGGGTCGGTCACGGTGGAGCGGGAGTCGCGCCCGCCGAGCGGCCCGGTCACCCGCGGGTCGTCCATGCCGCGCAGGTCGTCGACGCCGCGCGGGTCGTCGTATCCGCGCGGATCGTCGTCGTATCCGGGACGGTCGTCGTAGCCGAGCCGGTCGTCGTATCCGCGCGGGACGGCGGCGCGCGGGTCGCGCTCGGGGAACCGGCCGCGCGCGCGGCGGGCCGCGGCGGCGGCCGCCGCCCGCTCACCGGCGGCGAAGCCGTCGCCCGCCCGCCCGACCTCGCGCGGTTTGATCACCACGATGAGCCGGGTGGCGAGCGCGATGACGACGAAGACGACGCTCATCACGTAGCTGAGCACCACCCAGTTCGCCGCGACCCGTCCCGCGGTCAGGCCGTGCAGGATCCCGATCGGCCACGAGACGTACGCGACGGCGTGCATCGACCGCCACACCCACGGGCGGGCGCGGGCCACGAACCGGGTCCGCAGGACGCCGGTGATCGCGATCAGCACCATCAGCTCGAACGCGACGGTGCCGAGGCCGACCGCGTCCGGCGTCGGCACCACGATCTGCGCGGGCGTCGCGAGCCCGCCCAGCACCTTGACCGCGATGTGCGCGATGACCATCACCGACGCGACGACCGCGCAGGCGCGGTGCGCGCCCTGCGCCAGCACCCGGTGCCGGATCTTCAGGATCAGCCGCTCGGTGGCCAGCAGCCCGGTCATCACCGCGCCGGTCAGCGCGAGCAGCGTGAAGACGCCCGCGTAGAAGGAGAGGAAGTACTGCGCCTGCGCCGCGGCGACGGCGCCCGGCGGGGTCGCGGCGCCGGCGAGCACCAGCACCGCGCCGACGAGCACGGTTCGCAGCACCCACGCGGGCACCGCGGGATCGTCACTGTTGCGTGTTCGCACCGCTCGGACTCCTGTTCTGGGTAGCGGACGGCGACGGGTCGCCGGCCGATCCTGCGCCGCCGCCCGGCTCGTCGCCGGGCGCCGGCGATGACGGCGGGGCATCCGCCGCGGGGACCGCGCCGAGGTTGGCGATGAGGCCCCCGGGAAGCACCTGGAGCAGGCCGCGCTCGGCGAATCCGAGCAGCGGTTTCGCGCGTTCGCTGAACGTCCAGCCGCCGATGACGGCGCCGTCCAGCGGGACGGGCGCGGCGCCGCGGCGCAGGTCGAAGCGGACCTCGGCGCGGGCGGCCGGGGCGCCGCCGCAGGCCCCGGCGGTGCCGGTGCGGCCGAGCGGGTCGCCGCGCCCGACGACGCTGCCGTCGCGCAGCTGCGCCGCCGACCGGACCCGGTCGTAGACGGTGGCGACGCCGCTGGCGTGGACGACCATGAGCAGCGCGGGCCCGGAGCCGTCGCCGCAGAACCGGTACAGCCGGCCCGCGCCGGACGCCAGGACGCGCCCGTCGCCGCCCGCGAACGCCAGCGCGGACAGCGGGCGCCGCGCGGAGGCGGGGTCCGCGGTCAGCATCGTCCAGGACGTGCCGCTCTTCCACGGCAGCATCAGCCCGTCGCCCGCGCCCGTGCCGTTGACCGCGGCGGCGGCCTGCTCGGCGGACAGCGCGCCGTAGCGGCGCAGCGCGCGGGACTCCGCCGCCGACATGACGGTGGCGGGCATCGCGCCGAGCAGGGTGCCGAACGCGGTGGCGCCGGACAGGCCGATCCGCCAGTCCCGGCCCGTCCAGCGGGCCGCGAAGAACGCGACCTCGGGGTCGGCGTCGCTGCTCGCCGGGACGGGGATGGCGGTGGTGCCGAACACCCACGTCCCGTCGGCGCTGGTCCGGGTGGCGGCGACGATCGGCGCCCGCGTCGGCGCGGCGCCGTAGGCCTGCTTGGCCGCGGCGCCCCGCTGGGCGAGGGTCAGCTTGCGCACCTGTGCCGCCAGCGCCTGCGCGTCCGGACGCGCCGGAGCGGCGGGGGCGCCCGACGCGGCGGGCGCCTGCCGGTGCGGCTGCTGCCCGCCGGGCGCGGCGGTGGCGTGGCCCTTCGGGTGCCGCGCCCCCTTGCCGGCGCCGACCGACTCGGTCGTACCGATCGGGCGGCCGTCCAGCAGCGTCCGCTCGGCTATGCCCAGCAGCGACAGGCCGACGACGGCCGACAGGATGAGCGCGCCCGCGCCGATCCGGTCGCCGGGCATGCGCGGCCCGCGCGGCCTCGCCTTCGGTCCGGGACGGGGCCGGGTGGGCGGGCGCCGCCCTGAGCCCCGGGCGGGCTCGCGGCGCCGGGCCGCGGCGGGCGCCTCGGCCCGGTACACGGCCCGGTGGTCGGCTCGGCGCTCGGCCCGGTACGCCGACCGGCGCTCCGGCTGCCGCCGTGTCCGGTTCTTCTCGCGCCGCCGGACGTCACGGCGCGTCGGTTCGCGCCTGCGCCGCCGGCCCCGCTCGTCCCATCCCGGCTGCTCCGACCACCACGACCCCTCGGGCCACTGCGGCTCGTCCGGCCGGCGGCCGGGTGCGGGCCGCGCCCCCGGCGAGGGACGCTCGGGTGCCCGCGCCCACGGTGAAGCATGCGTGTTGATCCGGGACGCATGCCCGTCGTCACGTCGCGCCATGCCCTCTCCTGTGGAGGAGGCGGAGCGCAGGCGAACGCCGGGTCGGCTCGGTGCCGTCCGGGCGCGCGGCCCGGCGGCGGTCCTGCTGAGACATCGGGAGCGCGGTGTGCGGAGCCCGCTCGCTCCCGCCGCGTTCCCGTACGGGATGCGCAATGGATCCCGCCGATCACCACCGGAGCATACGCCCCATTGGTCCCTCAGATGAGGGTTGGTGACAAAAAACGGTTCAAGCCGTCTTCGCGGCCGTTCCGCTCATCGTGGGAGTACGCGCGCGGAACGGCGGGGGTTCAGCCGTTCCGCGCCATTTTCCGGCCGGTCAGCGCAGGAACGCCGCGGCGAGCGGCGCGGCCGTCCTCGGCCCGGACCCGCCGTCCTGGACGAACACCGAGAACGCCAGGTCGCCGCGGTATCCGATGAACCAGGCGTGCGCCGAGCCGTCGTCGGAGTACTCGGCGGTCCCCGTCTTGCCCGCCGTGCCGTCCGGCAGGCCGGCGCCCGCGGCGGTGCCGCCGGTGACCACCGCCCGCATCATCGACCGCAGCGCGGCGGCGCCGGGGATCGGGTGCGGGTCCGGCGTGTCGCCGCCGCTCTCGCGGACCAGCTTCGCCGCCACCAGCCGCGGCGGCCGCCACGATCCGTCCGCGACGGCCGCCGCGACGCTCGCCATCAGCAGCGGGCTCGCCTGGACGCGGCCCTGCCCGATCGCCGCCTCCGCCAGCTCCGCGCCGCTCCGCGGGCTCGGGAAGCCGCCCTCCAGCATCCGCACCCCGGGCGAGAACCTCGTCTCGAACCCGAACCTGCGGGCGCTCGCGGCGAGCTTGCCGGCGCCCAGGCTCTCGACGCCGAGGCGCGCGAACGTGGTGTTGCAGGACGCGGCGAACGCGCCGCTCAGCGTCGTGCGCCCCAGCTCGTGGCCCTCGTCGTTGCGGATCGTCCGCTGCGCGGTGACGACGGACGCCGGGCAGTCGGCGGGCGTGCCCGGCCCCGCCCCGTCCGCGATCAGCCCGCCCGCCGTGACGACCTTGAACGTCGAGCCCGGCGGGTAGAGGCCGGCGAACGCGCCGAGCCCGCCGAGGGCGTCCGCCACGGCCAGCACCTCGCCGGTGGACGGCCGCAGCGCGACGATCGCCGCCGCCTTGGGCACGGAGCGGACGGCCTTCTCGGCGGCCGTCTGCCACCGCCGGTCCAGGGTCGTGCGGATCTTCCTGCCCGGCGCGCCGCCGAGCACCTTCACCCGCTGCGGCGGCCCGTCGCCGTCGCGCATCTCGATGACCCACCTGGCCTCGTCGTAGCCCTCCGGCGTCAGGTCGTCGACGAGTTCGGCCAGGTAGGGCGCGAGGAGCCCGGTGTCGGGCAGCGCCTTGCCGTCGCGGGCGACGAGCGTGACGGCGGGCAGCCGCACCTGGGCGAGCGACCACGTCCCCCTGCCCTTCAGGCCGGGGTAGAGGGTCGCGGGCGTCCACAGCACCCGCCACCGCCCGTCCACGCGGCCGAGGCGCAGCACCGCCCCGAACGACCACTCGCCGTGCCCGGTGAGCGTGCGGGTGACGGTGAAGTCGGCGTGCGCCGCGCCGGGGCCGGTCCGCACCACCGGGCGCGGTTCGACCATGATCGAGGTGACCGTGAGGCCCCGCGACAGCGCCCGGTACTGCCGGGCGAAGTCGCCGGGCGGGTCGGCGACGAGGTCGCGCATGTCGTCCAGCGCCCCGCGCCGCCAGGCGGCGAAGTAGTCCGCCGCGATCTCCTCCGGCGTCCCGGCGCCGCGCCCGCCGCGCAGCCGCCAGGCCGCGACGAGCCCGCCGGCGAGGGCCACCGCCACCAGCACCGCGAGCACGCCGACGCTCCGCGATCGCATCCGCGCTCCCCTCCCCCAGCCCCCGAATGGAGATCATCTCAATGGGAGCCGGAAATGGACATGGGGAGGAACGACCGTTTTGAGGCCGAACCTGGCCGATGAATTAGCCATGAGTAATCCACCCCTTAAGTCCGCTTTAACGGGCGTGCCGGCGGGCGTCCCGCGGCCTAGCGTCGGGGACGTCGATGACCGTGCACGCACAGCGGCGGGAGGGCCCCGAGATGGCGCAGCGCTCCACCGGGACCGCTCCCGCCCGCAGCCGGAAGGCCCACCACTCCCGGGCGTCCGGTCGTCGAACCGGGGCCGTGCCCCCGGGACCCGTCCACGCGGCACCGATCCGGCCCCGCGGGCCGGCCCTTCGCGGCGCGCCCGTCTCCAGGTCCTCCCCCACCGGGCGCTGGACCGGCCGGCGCAGGATCGCACCCACCTCGGCAGGGGCGTGCGCGTGGAACCGGTCTCCGGAGCACGGGCACGGCCCCCTCGACCCGCCGGTCCCGGGACGGGCCCCGCCTACGGCGCGGGGGCGGGGCCCCGTCCCGGGACCGTGCGCGGCTAGCGGGTCCAGGGCAGGCGGACGGCCTCCAGCTCGGGGTCGTCCAGCAGCGCCTGGACGAGCGAGGTCGGGCCGACGACCTTCGTGCCCCACAGGTCCCAGTCGCAGTACACGACCCAGGAGCGGTCCTCCGCCCACAGGTCGGACGGGCAGCTCGTCATCGCCGGGTGGTCGTACAGCCGGGCCGCGTCGCCCAGCCGGCCCGCCAGGACCGTCTCGTCGTCCCAGTCCGCGGTGACGAGCGGGCAGTAGTAGGCCAGGCAGCGGGTGGCGGCGCCGGCCGGGCTGTGCCGCAGCAGCACCCCGACCAGCCGGTGCCAGCTCTCCCGGTCCAGGCAGCCCTCCGCGGGCGGCCGGATGGCCGCCGACCAGCTCCCCGCCGGATGCCCCTGCCGCAGGCAGCGGTTGCCGGGCAGCTCCCCCTCCGGTACCGCGGGCTCGCCGAACCCGCGCGCCAGCTCCCGCCAGCGCAGCCGCCGCCAGCCCGCGCCGGGGTCGCCGCTGCGGCCGAGCTCGGTGCCGGTGACGATCGCGCCCTCCAGCAGGTCGCCCACGTCGCCCGGCGCCTCCCCGGCCGGGTCGGGCGGCTCCACCAGCCCCGCGCCCAGCACCGACTGGTGGACGTCGTCGTGCGTCGTGGTGACCAGGCCCTCCTCCCACGCGTACATCGCGTGCAAGAGCCAGGCGGAGTCGGGGTTGCGGGGCGGCTCGAACCCCGAGTAGCAGTGGTCGGGATCCAGGTCGTGCAGCCACCGCGCGGTCTCGCCGGGAACCCGTGCCCACACATCCTCGATGTCCGCGTTCTCCATACTGCGCATCCTGTCACCCGGCACGGGGCGTGCGATACGCGGCGGCCGTATGCTTCTGGCCGCGCACCGGGTCCGGGGCCGTGACCGCGGCGCCACATCCGCCGGATCAGCCGTGCAGCAGGGCGTCCAAGCGGGCCGCCTGCACCTCCCAGCGCCACTCCCGCTCCACCCACGCGCGGCCCGCGCGGCCCATCGCCGCGGCCCGTTCCGGGTCCGCGAGCAGGCCCGCGACCGCGTCCGCGACCCGCGGCACCGACCGGCCGGGAACCACCATGCCCGTCTCGCCGTCGAGGACGGCGTCGGGGGCGCCGCCGGAGTCGCCCGCGACGACCGGCAGGCCCGTCGCCGACGCCTCCAGGTAGACGATGCCGAGCCCTTCGACGTCCAGGCCGCGACGGCGCGTCCGGCAAGGCATCGCGAAGACGTCCCCGGCGTCGTAGTGGGCGGGCAGCTCCTCCCAGGGCACGCTGCCGGTGAGCACGACCGACCCGGCCACGCCCTCGGACGCCGCGAGCCGCTCCAGCTCCGCCCGGTACGGGCCGCCTCCGACGAGCAGGAGCGCCGCGTCGGGGACCGTCGCCAGCACCCGCGGCCACGCCCGGATCAGGGCGTCCTGCCCCTTGCGGGGCACCAGCCGGGACACGCACACCGCGACGGGCCGGTCCGCCAGGCCGTGCCGCGCCCTGATCTCCGCGCCGCCGGCTCCGGCGCGGAAGAGCGTCTCGTCGACGCCCGGCGCGAGCCGCGCCATCCGTGCGGCACCGGCCGGGGAAAGCGCGCGCGCCATCCGCGACCGGGTGTACTCGCCCAGGTAGGTGAGGGCGTCCACGTCGTCTCCGATGCGGCGCAGCAGCGACCGCGCGACCGGCAGCGACGCCCAGCCCGCCTCATGCCCGTGCGTGATCCCGACGATCCGCTCCGCCCCGCGCCGCCGCAGCGACGGCGCGAGCAGCCCCAGCGGCGCCGCCGCGCCGAACACCACCGAGTCGCAGCGCTCCGCGCGCATCAGCGCGGACGCGCGGCGCAGCACGCCCGGCTCCGGCAGCATCAGCGACCCGGGATGCCGCACGACGTCGAACGGCTGCACCGCGTCGAACGCCGCCGCCCCCTTCCACGCCGGCGCGTACACCACCACCGAGCGGGGCG
Organism: Spirillospora sp. NPDC000708; assembly: GCF_040299565.1. Taxonomy (NCBI): domain Bacteria; kingdom Bacillati; phylum Actinomycetota; class Actinomycetes; order Streptosporangiales; family Thermomonosporaceae; genus Spirillospora; species Spirillospora sp. NPDC000708. The sequence goes on along the minus strand of NZ_JBEPCJ010000022.1, from coordinate 6,359 downwards.
GGCAGGCAGGGGCCGGGCAAAGCGAAGGGCCCGGCACCGTCGTCCGGTGCCGGGCCCCTCGATCGGGCTCCGCGATCAGTGGCTGATCTCGTGCGACTGCTTGCCGCCCTCGATCTCCGCGTGCTCGCCGTGCTCGTGCTCCTCGACGGGGATGTCGTCGAAGGTCCACGCCCGGTTCAGCCGCGACCGCAGGTGCCCGAGCGGGCCCTTCGCGGCCGGGATGCCGTTGGCGTCGCGCTGCGGCGCCTCCGGACGGGTGTTCTCCTTCGACAGCAGGACCGCCCGCTGCTCCTCGCGCGCCGGCTCGTGCCGCTCGGAGAACCGGCCCTCCGGCGACATGAGGATGACGCCCGACTCGACGCCGTGCCCGACGACGTCCGCGTCCTTGCGCTGCAGCCCCAGGCAGATCCGCTTGGTGATGACGAACGCCAGGAACGGCCCGACGAAGATCGTCACCCGGAAGAACCAGGTCGTGGCGTACAGGGAGAGGTCGAACTTGTCGGCCAGGACGTCGTTCGCGCCCGCCAGCCACAGCAGCCCGTAGAACGTCACCGCCGCGACGCCGGTGGCGGTGCGGATCGGGGCGTTGCGCGGACGGGTGTTGACGTGGTGGTGCCGCTTGTCCCCGGTGACCCACTGCTCGACGAACGGCCAGGCCATCGCGCCGCCGAAGACGATGCCGAGCGGGATCGTCGCCGGTATCAGCACGTTGAAGCTGACCGTGTGGCCCCAGGCGCTGACCTCCCAGTTCGGCATGATGCGCAGCGCGCCCTCCAGGACGCCCATGTACCAGTCCGGCTGGGAGCCCGCGGAGATGGCGCCCGGATCGTACGGTCCGAACAGCCAGATCGGGTTGATCTGCGCGAACGCGCCGAGCAGCGCGATGACACCGAAGGTGAACAGGAAGTACGCGCCCGTCTTGGCCATGAAGACCGGGTAGAACGGGTAGCCGTACACCTGCTGCTCGGTCTGGTTCTTCACCGGCATCGCGGTGTGCTTCTGCACCCACATGATCATCATGTGCGCGGTCACCAGGCCCAGGATCAGGCCGGGGATCAGCAGGATGTGCAGCATGTACAGGCGCGGCACGATGTCCTGGCCGGGGAACTCCCCGCCGAACAGGAACATGTAGCCGTACGTGCCGACCAGCGGGATCGCCTCGAGCACGCCCTGGGTGATGCGCAGGCCCGTGCCGGACAGCAGGTCGTCCGGCAGCGAGTACCCGAACAGGCCCTCCAGCATGCCGAGGACGAACATGCTGATGCCGATGAGGTAGTTCAGCTCGCGCGGCTTGCGGTAGGCGCCGGTGAAGAACACCCGCAGCATGTGCGCCAGGATCGACGCCATGAACAGGATCGCCGCCCAGTGGTGGATCTGCCGCATGAGCAGGCCACCGCGCACGTCGAAGCTGATGTGCAGCGTGGAGGCGTACGCCTCCGACATCTGCACGCCCTTCAGGTGCGTGTACGAGCCGTTGTAGATGACCTCGTTCATGCTCGGCTTGAACCAGAGCGTCAGGAACGTCCCGGTCAGCAGCAGGATGATGAACGAGTACAGGGCGATCTCGCCCAGCATGAACGACCAGTGGTCCGGAAAGACCTTCTTCATGTTCCGCTTGAAGAAGGTGGTGGAACCGAGCCGGTCGTCGATGAAGTTGAGCGGTCCCTCGACCGCCTTCGGAGCCGTGGCCCCGGCTGTCGCCTCGCTCATCCGCGCTCCCAGAAGCTCGGGCCGATCGGCTCGTGGTAGTCGCTCGTGGCGACGATGTAGCCGTCCTCGACCGCCAGCGGAAGCTGCGGCAGCGGACGCGCCGCCGGGCCGAACACGACCTTGGCCGCGTCGGTCGCGTCGAACGTCGACTGGTGGCACGGGCACAGGATGTGGTGCGTGGTCTGCTCGTAGAGCGCGGCCGGGCAGCCGACGTGCGTGCAGACCTTCGAGTACGCCACGATCCCGTTGATGTGCCAGTTCTCGCGTCCCTTGGCGGGCTTGAACTCGTTCTCGGGCACGTTGATCAGGATGGTGACGGCCTTCGCGTTCTGCGTCAGCACCTGGTCCTCGGGCACGCCCTCCTCGATGCCCTCGGGCAGGACGGTGATCATCCCGCCGGGCGAGGAGAAGTCGCTGACCCGCAGCGGCTTGTTGGTGCCGTCCACCACGAGGCGGACGCCCTTCTTGCCCTGCGCCTGCGCCTTCTTGACCGCTTCGCCCCAGTAGGTGGAGCGCAGCCGCTTCTCCGGCAGCGGGCCGAGGTCGCGCAGCAGCACCAGCGGCGCCAGGCCGAGCGGCGCCGCCGCCAGCAGCAGCGTGCGGCGCAGCAGCGGGCGCTTGGTCAGGCCGCTGTCGGACGCCCCCTCCAGGAAGTCCTGGGTGAAGGCCGCGCGGGTCTCCTCGTCGGCCTGCAGGTTGTGCCGCTCCTGCACGATCGGCTTGCTGGTCATGAGCCGGCGCACCCAGATGGTGACGCCCGCGGCCAGCGCGAGGAACGACAGCGCCATCAGGCCGCCGAGCCAGTAGTTGGACTCGCGCGTCCGGGTCACGCCGTGCATGCCGCCGTTGCGGCCGCTCCAGCCGATGTAGTACGCGATGAACGCCACGCTGGCGGCGAACGCCAGCAGGAAGAACGTCGCGACGACGCGCTCGGCGCGCTTGGCCGACGCCTCGTCCAGCTCCTCCCCGACGCCCGCGGGCGCGGAGATGTCGTCCTGCGCGAGCAGGGTCCTGTCCCTCGCCGGAGACGGCGTGCCGATCACGCGCCCGTGCGCGCCGCCGCCCTCGCCGGGCTCCTTCGAGCCGGCGGTGTCCTTGTTCTCGTCGCTCATGACTTCTTCAGCTTCTTCGGCTTCTTCGCGGTGATCCACATCGCCGCCATCACCAGCAGGCCGAGCCCGACCAGCCAGCCGACCAGGCCCTCCGACACCGGGCCGATGCGGCCGAGGCCGTTACCGCCGGGGTTCGGCTGCTCGCGGGTCTGCACCAGGTAGGAGATGATCGCCTGCTTGTCCTGCGGGGTGAGCGTGGTGTCGTTGAACACCGGCATCGCCTGCGGGCCGGTCAGCATCGCCTCGTACATCTGCGTGGGCGTGACGTCGCTCTTGGACAGCGGCGGGGCGTACTTGCCGCCCGTCAGCGCGCCGCCCTGCCCGGTGAAGTTGTGGCACTGGGCGCAGTTCGTGCGGAACAGCTTGCCGCCGAGCGCCACGTCGCCCTTGGTCGGGTCGGTCGCCGACGCCGGCGGGACCTCCGGGCCGCCGCCGAGCGAGGAGATGTAGGCCCGCAGGTCGGCGAGGTTCTTCTCGGCCTGCGCCTTCTGCTGCTCGGCCGCCTTGCGCTTGGCCTCGTCCTCGTAGTCGGTCTTGATCTGGGTGTTGAAGGCGGGGATCGGCGTCTTGCGCGGGAACTGCGCACCAGGGCTCATCGCGGGCATGCGGCCCGTGCTGACCTGGAAGTCGACGCTGGCCGCCCCAACCCCGAGCAGACTCGGCGCGATCGGCTTGCCCTTGGCGTCCTTGGTGCCCTCGGCGTTCAGGCCGTGGCAGCTGGCGCAGTTCTTGTTGAACAGCTGCTGGCCGTTCTTCAGGTCCTGCGCCGCCTGGGCCGTGCTCTCCGCCTCGGCGCGTCCAGTCTGCGGCGAGAAACCGGCGTAGATGACGCCGATCGCCGCCAGGGCCGCCAGCACGACGGCGTAGCCCGCCCAGGGGCGCCGTCGCCATGCGGTGATCCTTCTCACGGAAATCCCCGTTCGGGTCATGTCTGGGTGGTCAGCGGGTCAGTGGTCGAGCAGGTAGACGACCGAGAACAGGCCGATCCACACCACGTCGACGAAGTGCCAGTAATAGGACACGACGATCGCGCTCGTCGCCTGCTCGTGCGTCCATCGCTTCGCGGCGAACGTCCGGCCGAGGACGAACAGGAACGCGACCAGGCCGCCGATGACGTGCAGACCGTGGAAACCGGTGGCCAGGTAGAAGACCGAGCCGTAGGCCGACGAGGAGAACGTGAGGCCGTCCTTGGTGACCAGGCTGTAGTACTCGAAGGCCTGTCCCGCCACGAAGTAGAGGCCCATCAGGAAGGACAGGACGTACCACTCGCGCAGGCCCCAGCGGGCGACGTTCAGCAGGCCGCCGTCGCGGCCGACCTTGCCGGCCTCGGCCTTGAACACGCCCCACTGGCAGGTCACCGACGACAGCACCAGCACGGTCGTGTTGGCCGTCGACAGCGGCAGGTTCAGCGGTGCGCCCGGCCAGGCGTCGTGCCCGGACTGGCCGATCGTCACAGAGCGGATCGTGAAGAACATCGCGAACAGCGCCGCGAAGAACATCAGCTCGGACGACAGCCAAACGATCGTCCCCACGCTGACCAGATTGGGACGGTTCGCCCGTGCGTGAGGTGTTGTCTCTATCGCGGATGCTGTCACGGGCAGCATTATTGCGCCCCTATCCCGTGAGTGACGCATGACCCCCCTCCTAGAGTTCCCGAACGTGTCACCCGGCCTCCGGCACGGTGCCGCGGGCTCCGGCGATCTTTGCCCGCACCTGGCCTTCCGGTGGCCGCGACGCGGGGAAACATGACCTGGATCTCGTGCGCGCGGGAACGAACCGGTAGCCTTCCGTGTCATGAGCACCACCGCCCCGGAGAGCCCGATGAAGGTTCTCGTCTACAGCGACGACGCGAACACCCGCGCACAGATCCGGATGGCGATCGGGCGACGCCCCGCCGCCGATCTTCCGCAGGTGGAGTTCGTCGAGCGCGCGACCCAGCCCGCCGTGGTGGCGCGGCTCGACGAGGGCGGCATCGACGTCCTGGTCGTGGACGGCGAGGCGCAGCCCGCGGGCGGTCTCGGCGTCTGCCGGCAGGCCAAGGACGAGGTGTACGACTGCCCGCCGGTGCTGGCGATCATCGGGCGGCGCGACGACGGCTGGCTGGCGACCTGGTCGCGCGCCGACGCCGTGGTGAGCCTTCCGCTGGACCCGATGGCGCTGGCGAAGGAGCTCGCCGGCCTCATGCGCTGGCGTCTCGAGAACCGCCTTCCGGCCCTGTAAAGACCGTTTCGCCGGGGAGGCTCTGGGCGCCGCCCCGGTCCGCACCCCGGCCGGGTCGGGACGAGCCCGGCGCGCTCCCTCCGGACCCACCGCACCTGGGGGATAGATGGACGCCCGCACGACCTGGCCCGCACTGCTCAACGCCCTGCTCGACGGCGAGTCGCTGACCAGCGAGGAGACCGCCTGGGCGATGAACACGATCATGGCCGGGGAGGCCACCGACGCGCAGATCGCGGGGTTCGCGGTCGCGATGCGCGCCAAGGGCGAGACCGTCGCGGAGGTGTCCGGCCTCGCCGACGGCATGATGGACAACGCCACCCCGGTGGACGTGCCGGGCCGCATCGCGGACCTGGTCGGCACCGGCGGCGACCGCGCCCACACGGTGAACATCTCCACGATGGCGGCGGTGGTGGCGGCGGCGTCCGGCGTCCGGGTCGTCAAGCACGGCAACCGGGCCGCCTCGTCGTCCTGCGGCGCCGCGGACCTGCTGGAGCACCTCGGCGTCGCGATCGACCTGTCCCCGGAGGCGACGGCGGCGGTCGTCGCGGAGACCGGCATCACCTTCTGCTTCGCGCCGCGCTTCCACCCGGCGCTGCGGTACGCCTCGCGGACCCGCAGCGAGCTGGGCACGCCCACGGTGTTCAACTTCCTCGGCCCGCTGACGAACCCGGCGCGGCCGGGGGCGCAGGCGGTCGGGGTGTTCCATCCGCGGATGGCGGGCGTGATCGCCGGCGTGTTCGCCGCGCGGGGCTGCTCGTCGCTGGTGTTCCGCGGCGACGACGGCCTGGACGAGCTGACCACCACCGGCACCTCGACGGTGTGGGTGGTGCGCGACGGGACGGCGACGCAGACGACCTTCGACCCGTCCGCGCTCGGCATCCCCCCGGCGCGCCCGAAGGACCTGCGCGGCGCCGACGCGTCCTTCAACGCCCGGGTGGCGCGGGAGACGTTCGCCGGCCGGGAGGGGCCCGTCCGCGACATGGTCCTGCTGAACGCGGCGGCGCTGATCACCGCCTACGAGGGCGCCCCGTCCGCCGACGAGCTCACCCCGACGCTGGCCGCCGCCCGCGACCGCGCCGCCGAGGCCGTCGACTCCGGCGCCGCCGCCACCCTCCTGGACCGCTGGATCGAGACCTCCCAAGCGCACCGTTAGTCCCAGGGGGCGACCCCAGCCCCGACCAGGTAGAACCTCAGCCCCGGCGCCTGGAACCTCAGCCCCGGCATGTGGAACCTCAGCCACCGGTCACGGGCAGGCACGCGGAGCGAGTGCAGCGAGCGCAGCGGGCCTGCCCGGCGGGGGGGTGGGGGTTTGTAAGA
>NZ_JBEPCJ010000021.1:0-124335 GCF_040299565.1 Spirillospora sp. NPDC000708 | reverse complement strand
CCCGCCGGGCCCCGGCGCCCCACCTCTGCTGGGCGCCGGGGCCTCAAAACCCCCGGGCCATCGAGGGGCGCCAGGGGGTGCGGTTCTGTCGGTGGTGCGGGTCACAATGGACGCATGTGCCGCAGCATCAAGACGCTCCGCCCGCCGTTCAGCGAGGACGTGACCGACGAGGACGTCCGGGCGGCCGCGCTCCAGTACGTCCGCAAGATCTCCGGGTTCCGGGCCCCCGCGTCCCACAACGCCGAGGCGTTCGACCGCGCCGTCGAGGAGATCGCCCGCTCCACCGCGGCGCTCCTGGACTCCCTGGAGGTCAGGGGCCGCCGCGCGGGCTAGCCGCCCGTCCCGTGCCGACCCGTCCCGTGCCGACCCGTCCGGTGCCGACCCGTCCTGTGCCGGCCGGGGCGCCGGTCAGTTGTGGCAGTCCTGGCCGGCGAGGTCCAGCGCGAGGGACGTGACGCGGCCGCCCGACAGCAGCAGGCTGTAGACGGCCTTCGGGTTGCCGGGGACGGGGGCGGACGAGCCGTTCACGCCGCGCGCCAGCTTCGGGTAGGCGCGCTCGACCTGCGCCAGCGTCGACCCGACGCCGATGCCCTGCGGGGTGCGCATGCCCCCGACGGCGAAGATCGACGCGATGCCGAGGCGCGGGGAGTAGTAGACGCCGACCGAGCCCTTGGGCGTGCGGTGCGTCCGCAGGTCGTAGCCGGCGCAGCCGGTCGCGCCCCCGCGCACCTTCCCGATGAGCAGGCCGCTCCCGCGCAGCTGCCGGGCCGTCATCCCGAGCCGGAGCGTCCCGTAGCCGAGCGGGCCGAGGGCCGCCGGACGGTTCGGCGCGCCGGGCCTGCGCGGCGCGGGCCGCTGACCGCCACCGCCGCCGAGGTCCGGGGTGCTGGTCGCGCCGATCGCGGGCGCCGACACCTCGGCCGTCCCGCCGCCCTTGGCGCCCGCGCCGCCACCGCCGCCCCCGCAGCCGGCTAGCAGCAGCGCCCCCGCCGCCGTCCCCGCCGCCACGATCGCCGAACGCCCCATCCGGACTCCCCCAAGAAACGATCACGTGCCGGCCCCTCAGACGGGACCGGCACGCGATCGGTTCAATTTGCCCGGAATGCGGGATATGTAGCTACTCTGCGGCGACCAGCTCGGCGATCTGGACGGCGTTCAGCGCCGCGCCCTTGCGCAGGTTGTCGCCCGAGCAGAACAGCGCCAGCCCGTTCTCCACGGTCTCGTCGCGGCGGATCCGGCCGACATAGGTCGGGTCCTGCCCGGCGGCCTGCAGCGGCGTCGGCACGTCCGCCAGCACCACGCCCGGCGCCCCGGACAGCAGCTCGCTGGCCCGCTCCGGCCCGATCGGCCGCTCGAACCGCGCGTTGATCTGCAGCGAGTGCCCGGTGAACACCGGCACCCGCACGCAGGTCCCGGACACCTTCAGGTCCGGGATCTCCAGGATCTTGCGGCTCTCGTTGCGGAGCTTCTGCTCCTCGTCGGTCTCGGCGAGCCCGTCGTCCACGATCGAGCCGGCCATCGGCAGCACGTTGAACGCGATCGGCCGCACGTACACCTGCGGGTCGGGGAACTCCACCGCCGAGCCGTCGTGGGTGAGCCGGTCGGCGTTCTCGACGACCTTGCGCGCCTGCTCGTGCAGCTCCGACACGCCCGCGAGGCCGCTGCCCGACACCGCCTGGTACGTCGACACGACCAGCGCGGCCAGCCCCGCCTCGGCGTGCAGCGGCCGCAGCACCGGCATCGCCGCCATCGTCGTGCAGTTCGGGTTGGCGATGATCCCCTTCGGGCGGTCCGTCGCCGCGTGCGGGTTGACCTCGGCCACCACCAGCGGGACGTCCGGGTCCATCCGCCAGGCGGACGAGTTGTCGATCACGACCGCGCCCGCCGCGGCGACCTTCGGCGCCAGCTCCTTCGACGAGCCCTTCCCCGCGGAGAACAGCACGATGTCGAGGCCCGCGTAGTCGGCGGCCGCCGCGTCCTCGACGGTGATCTCGGTGTCGCCCCAGGGCAGCTTCCGCCCGGCCGAACGGGCCGAGGCGAACAGCCGCAGCTCGTCCACCGGGAATCCGCGTTCCGCCAGGATGCGGCGCATCACGCCCCCGACCTGGCCGGTGGCCCCGACGATCCCGATCCTCATGCCGCTCCCTCTGCTCGTGCTCTGGTCGTCCATGCTCCCGTGACCTGGGCCGACGAGTCTGCCGGGCCCCGTCCCGGGACGTCCAGTAATTAACCCTTCACACCGACTCTAAGCGGCGCTGAACCGAGATGTGCACGCAGGCCACTCGGTCGGGGCCCCGCCCGGCGGCGCCGCTGCGATCACCATACGAACACCGACTCCTCGTCGTCGGGCGTGACCCCGGCGGCGGCGGTGGTGCCGGCGGCGGTCGCCGCCTGGTCCGCGGCGCGTTTCCGGATCATCTCCTCGACCGCGTGCCTGCCCGCGAGGATGTCGTCCCGGTCCGTCCGCTTCCACCACGGGGTGAGCCACATCTCGACGGGCCGGGCCGTGCCCGCGACGAGGGCGGCGCGCCCGAAGGACAGGGTCCGGATCTCCTCGGGGTGCAGCGCCGGCCTTCCCCCGTGCCCGCCCACCAGCTCGGAGAGCTCGGCGAGGTCCGCGGCGCTGCCGCCACCACCGGCGATGACGCGGAACGTGGAGTTGTCCCATAGCTCGGCGGCCCGCGGTCCCCATTCGGCGCGCGCGTCCGCCATCGACGTCAGGTAGGTGTGCACGCCGATGCCGTAGCCGCCGGAGTCCCCCACGTACGTGGGCAGCTCGGGCAGCGGGCAGATGTCCGTCACCTGGTTCAGCTCGAAGGTCAGGGGCGGGTCGAGGCGGCCGGTCGACTGGATCCTCGCCGCACGCCGGGCCAGCGCGAAGAACTCCTCGACCATGTCGGCGACGACCGGCGCGATGCTCCCGTGCTCGTTGTGCTGCTTGGTGATGAAGTACATGGTGTTGCGGCCCTTGAGGAACTCGTTGAAGTCGAACCTCTCACCGGGAGGCGGCGAGAGATCGTCGAGGACCCGCGGGATCGAGAAGCAGCTCATGACCTGCATCACGCCGGACCAGAGACGCTCGTCCCGCCGGTTGAACTCCAGTGCCGCCGCATAACCCGGTGCGCCCCTGCCTTCGCTTTCGGCCTCGCGCAGGATGTCCACCGCTTCGTCGGCGTTGGCCTCGTAGGCCCAGCGCACCACCTCCCGGATGGTGAGACCGCCGACCGCGCCCGCGTGCAGCAGGCAGCGGACGATGGTGGTCACTCCGCCGACCACCCGGCCCCCCTCCTTCTCCATCCTGAAGCCGCAGGCCCAGACGAGCGCGCCGGATCTGATCCCGACCACGTTCGCGTCCTCGCATCCCTCCAGGTAGTTCCAGCGCACCCGGTGCGGCCACCCCGTCCAGTCGTAGGGGTCGAACACGTACACACGGCCGTACTGCGCCCGCACCATGGCGGTGTTGACGAACGTCTCCCGCCGGGTGGACGTGACGATGCACGGACCGGGGGCATCGATGGTGAAAGGCGTGACGAAGTGCACGTCCTTCCCCTGCCGCGGGGCGGCGACGACGACGACCGACTCGTCGGCGGACGCGTACAGCTTCCGGCGGGACCTGATGTCCCGTCCGATGCAGAAGCCGACGTCCTCGGGCCTCACCTCGCGCCCGGGCCGGTTCGCGAAGGACGGGCGGACGAGCCCCGCCCTGCTCTGAACGGTCCGCGCGCTCAGCAGCCTTCGGACCTCCCAGCCGGACGCGAAGCCGAGCCGCAATCGCCGGAAGGTCCGGCGGCGGCGCAGGTTCAAGAGCAGCCGTACCACGAAGTAGCCCGCCACCGGCACAGAAGCGATGATCGTGATCAGTAAGGGGACCGGCACTTTGGGTGACTCCTCACTGCTCCGCCAGCGCGACCTCGAACGGTCGCTCAGCTGCGGGCGACATCTCCTGGTGCCCCGGATTGTCCGCAGAAGGCCGATGGACGCCACCACTGGTGCGGAAAATTCAGCCGCACTCCCGGCACGATTACGGACGGATACCTTCCAACCACAGAGACTCGCCCATAACGACATGAACCGGCTATGACTTTCACAGGGCCATACAATGCGAACATTGATCTCTGTTTGTCGATGAACCGGGCGGTCTGGTACACACCCGGCGAGAACGCGGCCGGAGACGATGAACAGGTCGACCGGAGCAAGTTGGACGCTCTCGCTGCGGCGGGGGCGAACGGACCGGAGGATCCGGCTGAGGACTGGTTCGGGATCGACTGGGACCAGGAGGAAGACCGGGTACGGCGGCTGCGGCAGCGCATCTTCGCGGTGGCGCGGGACGGGGACCATAAACGGTTGCGCAACCTGCAAAAGCTGATGCTGCGCTCACGCGCGAACGCTCGGATGAACGTGCGCAGGGTGGCGCAGAGCAATCAGGGCCGTGCGACGGCCGGGGTCGACGGGCGGAACCGCGCTGCCGGCGTCTCAGAGGGCCGAACTGGCCGACTGGGTGCGGCATCGTCGTGCGGGCTGGCGGCCTCGGCCGGTCAAGCGGGTGTTCATCCCCAAGACGAACGGAAAACGGCGTCCACTGGGTATACCGGTGATCCGGGACCGCGCCTGCCAGGCGGTGGTCCTCAACGCGCTGGAGCCCGAGTGGGAGGCGCGATTCGAGCCGCGCAGCCACGGCTTCCGGCCGGGCCGCGGGTGCCATGATGCGATCGAAGCGATCTTCGGGGTCTGCAAGGGCAAGCGACCCAAGCGGGCCTGGATCGTGGATGCCGACTTGGCGGCCGCGTTCGACCGCATTGACCATCAGCAGCTCTTGGACCAACTCGGCCTGTTCCCCGCCAGGGACCAAGTCGCCCAGTGGCTCAGAGCAGGGGTCATGGAGAACGGTCGATTCGCGCCGACGTGGGAGGGAACGCCGTAAGGCGGTGTGCTCTCCCCATGCCTGTTGAACGTGGCGCTTCACGGGATGGGACACGCTACCGGTGCTCGATACAGCACCAAACCATCGCACAAGGGATGGAGCGTGCCGGGCACACCAGTGGTCATCAGGTACGCCGACGACCTGGTCGTACTCTGCCACAGCAGGCAGGAGGCAGAGCAGGTCAAAGCACAGCTCGCCGCGTGGCTGGAGCCACGAGGGCTGGTCCTCAACGAGGACAAGACACGCATCGTCCGCCTCGATGAGGGCTTCGACTTCCTCGGCTTCAACATCCGCCACCACCCCAGCGGCAAGCTGCTGATCAAACCGGACAAGGCAGCAGTGAAACGCTTCCGGACAAGGCTGCGCAACGAGGTGCGGCGACTCTACGGAGCGAACGCGCCTGCGGTGATCGGGAAACTCAACCCGGTCCTGCGCGGCTGGGCGGCCTGCTACCGGACAGCGGTGTCCAAGCAGACGTCCGCCTCCATCGACCACACCCTGTGGTGAACGTCGACGAGGTGGGCCAAGCATCGGCACAAGAACAAGTCGCCGGCATGGATCACCGAACGCTACTTCGGCAAGTTCCATCCGGCCAGGAACGACCGCTGGGTCTTCGGAGACCGGGAAACCGGCGCCTACATGATTAAGCCGGCCTGGACGCCGATCAAGAGGCACCAGATGGTGGATGGGGCAGCGTCACCCGACGACCCCGACCTCACCACCTACTGGGCACTGAGACGGCAACGACACCTTCCGCCGGGCACCGCTGACCCAGCGCCCACACTCCCCACGCAAGGAAAACGTTCCACCCGCTTATCGGGGCTTGCTTGAGCCGTGTGCCGTCACAAGTGGCACGCACGGTTCTGAGGGGCCCCGGCACGGCAACGTGCCGGGGCTACCCGGCGGCGCGGCCAAGGCGGCAGGCCGCAAGATCCATCTGCTCGCGGCCCTCGACCACGCCATGAGACCGCTCCAATTGCCGGCAGCTGGTTGCCGCGACATTGCAAGCACCTTGCGGGCCACCCCACCGATAACCGAGGCTCACGGATTACTTGTTGTTTCCGTGCTGCGCTATGACCACCATCATCTTCTGGTACCCGTCTCGAGCTTTGAGCATCGTCTGTTCGACGACAGAGAGGCTGAATGTCAGGCCGGCGTCCCGGTACGCCTGAACAATCTCCTCCACGGAGAGTTCTACAGCGGGATAATGAGTCCCCTCGCCGGCTTGGTATCCTTGCGAACCCACCATGTGAGCAGCAATGATTATCCCGCCCGGCCGGACAGTTGTGGCCAAGTTTCGGGTCGCTAGCCAGAATTCTTGCCGGGAACTGGTTATGGATTCCGTGACAAAATATGAGCTCACGATATCATAGCGACTCTTGGGCAGGGCGAACACAGAGCCGAGCACGGAGTTCCCAAGTTCACATACTCGCTCAAGACAGCCCAAATATTGGTCACCTGCGGTACCGATCATCAACTCCTCGAACTTATTCCATATCCCCCCACTCCTCTCCTCTGGAGTTTGCGCGATCACGGCCTGCACATACGAGCGATTCGACGAGCTGTACTCAATCAGGTCAATCGCCCCGTCGTCAGCCAGGTAAGGTGCGAGGATCATCGCCGGATACAGATTTGGTCCTGATCCGATATCTGCCACCAGCTTCGCATCCTTGAACGGAATATTCAGCTGGGCCAGCTGGTCCGTGACGATATTGATGATAGTTCGATCTTCCGGAAGAATACGAGTTCCATAATTGCGGGTGACATATTCATCCGAATCAAACTGTTCCCAACTGCTCTCCCGGTCGTGGGATTCCAAGAGTCGGCGTGCCTGCTCGGCCAACAATTCACAGATGACATACACGATAACTTCGGCCGAGAGTCGCTCACTGTCGTAGAACAGATTGTGGTATCGGTCTTGAGTAACGATCTCCATCGCCCGCACCAGTGCGTATGTCTTATCCTGCTGGCTTTCGAAATACCGGTCCAGCATCCTAACGTGTTGCATCTCCCGGCTGGCCGGATGGAAGTGGCTGGCGGCTTCCATAGCGTGACAGGTGGGCCGTCCCTGTCGCTTGACCAGGACGCCTCGGCGGCGGAATTCTCGTTTCCGGTTGTTAGAGAGAAGTGCAAGTCTTTCGATGAAAATCTCAGATGGATAGAAGATCACATCGCCATTGGGCAACGTATCGACGTCTCCCGCACGACTCTGCCTCAGCCGCTGCACCAACTCGTCTACCGCAGGCGGCAGCTCGCTTTCCCGGATGAAGATGTAGTTCCTACCCGGACGATCATCCGGTCTGATCGCACCGAAATCTCGGAAGATGTCAGCTATCGCAACCACGTAGCGATCGCGCTCCTCCTGGGTAAGTTCCCGGCCAGGGATATAACTTGTCAGATCGTCGATGAGGGCGACGCAACGGACATTTTCGCAATCCGCGAAGACGTCACGAAAGATTCCAGCGAGTAGTAGACCGACCTGTTCATCCGCGGGAAGTCGCTCTGCCCGGATCTCAAACCCGTCGGCGGTAAGATGATTGGCGGCGTAAGGTCCAACAGTTTCGATACCGATGACGGATGCCCCACTGGTCGCCGTCCTGAGAATGTCATCCAACCAGGCATAGGAAATGTTGATTCCCAGCTTGGCGAGTTCCTCGTAGTCGTCTTCCCCCAGGGCATGAAGAACATGCCGGACCACCATCGATTGGAGTTCCAGGCGATTCCTATACTCTGCGGCGTAGGATTTAAGCCGTTCGAGTACACCTTCACAGCGTTCGCGGAATATGTGATCGCTCTTCTCAGAAAGTACCCGATTCAGCGGCGAATATTTTACCTGCGGTCGAAAGGTCAGGGAGTGCGCGAGCATCGCCAAGTGCTCTTTAGAGTACTCGCCATGGGTTCCATTGCGAACCGCGGTTCGGCCACTAGACAGAAGGGCGTCGGCCTGCATTTCGATATCTGTCTTCACGTGGTGCCTTTCTCGTTGCGTTGTGTTACTTCCAGCAAATTCACAGCTACGAAACCGGACGTCCTAAACCATATTTTCCTCTGTCTTTGTCAGGACACAGGGGCATCTGGCACGGGGCACACAACGGCTTTCTGGTGCTGTACGTTCAGGAACCTACTAGGACTGTCCGGCGCGAGCGTTTGGTGGCAACACCATCTGAGTGGTCAAGGCGTTGGAACCGAAGGGCAAGTTGGACGCTCTCGCTGCGGCGGGGGCGAACGGACCGGAGGATCCGGCTGACGACTGGTCGCGGCCGCCACCTATGCCGGAATCGTGCTCGGCCAGCGTCAGGTCGCCGCCAAGAGCGGCGATACCACCTGCTTCACCGACCTGCTGGAACCACTGAACCTGCATGGCGCCGTCGTCACCACCGACGCGCTGCACGCCGTCCGCGAGCACGCCACATGACTGGCCGAGGTCAAGAACGCCGATTACATCGTGATCGTCAAGGGGAACCAGAAGTATCTGCACCGCCAGCTCAGGCGTCTTCCCTGGCGCGATGTGCCGCTGGCCGACAAGACCCGAGACCACGCCCATGGCCGCGATGAGATCCGCCGCTTGAAGGTCTGCACCGTCGGCGGCCTGCTGTTCCCGCACGCCGCCCAGGCCGTGCAGGTCGAGCGACGCCGCACCGATGCGGTGACCGGCAAGACCACCATCACCACTGTGTACGCGGTCACCAGCCTGACCGCCGAGCACGCCCGCCCTGCTCACCTCGCCGCGTACATCCGCGGCCGCCCCGACCACGCCCTTCAGCCACTCGGTCTCACGAGTTGAGAACGCGTGAGCCCTGGCCATCACCCAACGACTTTGAAATTGCCCTGCTCTGGGAGTACGCCTCCCCCAACATCGGATGGCCCGAGAAGCGACTGGCGTCGTACTCGCCTTCCTGGGACCAATTCTGGCGACTGCTCCGCGAGAGCCCGCGCCATGCCGCGGTGACCGACCCGCGCCAGGCCCTCCGGGCGCGCGCCAACATCCGCCAGGGCAGCATCTTCGACCTGCCGCAGGAGGAATGGGACGTCGGCACGATGTTCTTCGTCGCCGAGTCGATCTCGTCCCAGGTCGCCGAGTTCCGCGCGGTGACCCGCGGCTTCCTGCGGGCGCTCCGTTCACGGAGCTCGAGGCGGAGCGGCGGCTCGCCGGGGTGCCGCTGTCGCACGTGTCGATCGAGCTCGGGCACCTCTACGCCGAGGACTTCGAGCGCGGTCCGGCCTACCTCCGCGACCAGTTCGAGCGGGTCCGGCCATGGGTCGAGACGCTGCGGTCGCTGTACGAGCGGCGCCACCCCGGCCGCCGCCCCCGGATCAGCACCTGCTTCCTCATCGACGACTACTTCACCCGCTTCGGTGAGCCCGCCGAGGTGATCGGTGACCTGACGGCCGCCGCCGCCGACTGCGACCTGCACATCGACTATCTGGCGCGCGAGTCCGGGTGCGCGGTCGCCGGAGAGGTGCCGCTGGCCGAGATCGTCGAACGGCGACTCGTGCCGGCCCCTCCGCCGGGCACCGACGGCTCCCGTCCGCCCCTGCACGAGGTGGGCTGGTTGTGCAACGGCGAGCGCTCGACGGCCGCCTCCGCCGACGAGGCGATGCGCAGGCCCGCGCCCTGGGGGCCGCCGCGTGAGAACACCGCCCGGCAGCACTCGATCTTCGTGGACGTGGAGCTCTGGAGCGAGCCGCCCGGCGGTCGCAGGCTCTGGTCGTGCGCGTTCCTGGCCTCGGTCTGGCAGCTGCTTCGGCTCGGCCTCCTCCGGTACGACGGCGCGGCGGTCGCCACACCGGTGACCTGGGAGGGAGACCTGCCCGCCGACTGGGAGGAGGTGCCGCCGATCCTCCAGCTGAATCCGGCCGCCCGGCCGTTCAGCGCCTACCGGACCATGTCCGTGCTCGCCCCCCGCTTCCTGCCGGTCGAGGGGGCGGTCCGCACCATCCTCGATCAGGTGGCCGTCGACGACGAGGTGCTGCGGCAGATCGCCGACCGCGGCTCCGCCGAATCCATCGAGCTGCCCCCGGCCGTGGTGGACAGGATCGCCTATGTCTTCGCCGGTGGGTTCTGACACCCGCGCGGCCGCCGGGACCCGTCCCGGCGGCCGCCGCACCGCCCCCGGCCAGGGCGGGATCGTGATGGGCGTGGTCCGCACCGGGCTGCTGCTCACCTCCGCCGCGGCGGCCCGCGCCGACGTTCGCGCGGCACTGGCGATCCTCCCCGGTGAGCGGGTCCGCATCTCCGAGCGCCCGATCCCGCACGCGGTCTCGCCGGACGTCCTCGCCGGCGTCGACTGCGAGCTGGCGACCCGGTCCGGGCGCGGGGTGCGGGCCGTCGGCACGGTGCGGGCGCGGGCGTCGATCACCGGCGGCCGAGTGCTCCAGGGATCGGCGTTCACCGAGGCCGCGGCCGGCTCGGGCGAGCACCGGCAGCCGTGGTCGCACCACCTTTCCCGGCCCGGTTCGGTCGAGACGATCGGGAAGGCCGACTGGGCCGACGTGGCCGCGGGCTTCCTCGCCCCGGCCCTGGGCGCCCGGGGCATCGCCCTCGGCTCCCTCTGCGACCAGGTTCTGGACACGGTGCAGCGGTCCGGCCGGTTCGACCGCCGGCCGCCGTTCCGCGCCGCCCGCACGACGCTGCGGTGGGTCCTGGAGCCGGCGGAGGCCGACCGCGGCGAACGCGTCGAGTTCGCGGTCGGCGACGGGACGGACCGGCTGGTCCGTCTCGCGCTGAGGTCGCCCGACCCGGCAGCGGTCGCCGGATGGTGCGAGGACCTGGCGCTGCACGACTGGCTGCTGACCACGGTGACAGAGATGATCTCGCGCGGCCGCCTCGGCGAAGGAGCGCACGCCCAGGTGATCGACCGGATACGGCCGGCGGTCGACCACCTCCTGCACCTGTGGATGCCGGGCGTCCGGGTGGACCACTCGCTCATGCCGCTATGGACGGATCTCGACCAGAAGGTCAGATTCCAGCAGCAATGGCAGAACTCGATCGATCGCATTCGCGATCAACTCGCGCTGCACACCGTGACCCTCCTCGGCTCGAAGGCCGACTTGTGAGGGTCCTCCCGCGGTGCGGGATCCGGGACGTCGGGGTGGACTCAGGGGCGAATCAGGGCGGTTCCGGATGTCGCGTCGGCGCCAGGGTGGGCATCATCGAGGCATGGACATGAACAAGGGCACCACCGAACGGCGGCTCCGCCGCACCCGCGACGGGCGCATGCTCGCGGGCGTCTGCTCCGGCGCCGCCGAGTTCCTCGGCGTCGACGCCAACATCGTCCGGCTCGTCCTCGCCGTCTTCACGATCTTCGGCGGCGCGGGCGTGGCCCTCTACGTGATCGCCTGGCTGCTGATCCCCGAGGAGGGCGCCGCGACGTCCATCGCCGAGGACCTATTCAAGAAGGCCCAGGACAACCCGAACGTCCAGGACGCCGTCCAGCGCACCAAGGACGCCGTCAACAAGAACCGCACGCACGCCTGAGCGGCCCCGGAGCGGAGCGCGGGGCTCAGGGGGCGGGGGCGGAGCGGCGGATGCCGGGGAGGTCCTCGTCGCGGGACGGGGCCACCTCCACGGAGTCGACCGGGTCGGTCATGCCGGAGATGACGCCGCCGCGGATCCGGTTCCAGGACAGCGACAGCATCGCCGCGACCGACAGCCCGAGGACGCCCGCGAGCGCCACCACCGTCTGCGGGCCGAGGACCTGCGTCGCGGCCCCGGCGGCGAGGATGCCGAGGCCCTGTCCGGCGAGGATGCCGGACTGGGCGAGGCCGAACGCCTGGCCGCGCCCGGACGCCGGCACCGCCGCGACGAACGCCGCGTTCGCCGCCAGCTGGTACGCGCTGCCCATCCCGGACAGCGCCCACAGCGCCACCACCCCCCACAGCGGCGGGTGGACGCCCGCGCCGACCAGCGGCAGGCACGCGGCCATCGACATCCACCCCATGACCCGCAGCCGGTTCATCGGGCGGACGAACCGGCTGAACAGGAACGCTCCGAACACCATCCCGGTCGGCATCGCCGACATCAGCAGCCCCACCGTCACCGCGCTGCCGCCGAACGTCGCCGCGTACGGCGCCGCCAGGCCCTCCGGGACGACGTAGAACGCGCACAGCCACGCGAACAGCACCAGCGACCGCAGGACCGGGTCGCCGAACACGAGCCGCGCCCCGTCCCGCGTCCCGCGCCACAGCCCGAGCGACTCCCGCTCGCGCTCCTTCGGCGCGGCGCGCGGCCGCAGCCCGCCCACCAGGATCACCGCGGACAGGCCGAACGTCAGCGCGTCGATGGCGAGCGCCTCGCGGGACCCGACCGCCAGCACGATCGCGCCTCCGGCCAGGGACCCGAGCATCTGCGTGCCCTGATGGGTCATGTTGTTGATCGCCGACCCGGCCACGTACCGGTCGCCCTCCAGCACGTCCGGCAGCACCGCCGCGCGCGCGGCGGTGAACGGGGCGCCCAGCAGCACGGTCGCGAACACCAGCAGGCACAGCCCCGCGAACGGCAGCTCGACCAGCGCCATCACCGCCATCAGGCACGCCCGCAGCACATCGCAGACGATCATCACGGTGCGGCGCGGGAACAGGTCGGCCAGCCCCGACAGCACGGGCCCGCCCACGATCGGCGGCAGGTACGTCAGCGCGTAGGTGACGGCCGTCAGCAGCGCCGAGTCCGTGCGGTGGAACACCAGCACGGCCAGCGCGACCTGCGCCAGCTGGTCCCCGATGAACGACAGCGCCTGTGCCAGCCAGAGGGCACGGAACTCACCTACCGCGAACACCTCGCGGTAGGTGGCCTGCTCCTCCGCCGGACGCCGATGCCGGCCGGTCTGCCTTCCCGCCACGCACGCTCCAGTTGGCTCGTCCAGGGGTGGACGACCCTCCTATTAACTCACGCTGCGTGGCAGTTATGTGACCTACCGTGCCCAAATATTGAAACCTGTCGCCGCCGGACGTCAGTACCCCAGGTCGTGGAGCCGGCGGTCATCGATCCCGAAATGGTGCGCGATCTCGTGGATCACCGTGATCCGCACCTCTTCCACCACCTGCTCCTCGGTGTCGCAGATCCGCAGGATCTCCCGGCGGTAGATGGAGATGTGATCGGGCAGGACGGCCCCGTACCAGTCGCCGCGCTCCGTGAGGGGTACGCCTTGGTAAAGGCCCAGCAGGCCGCGCTCGGGTGCGTCATCCTCGACCACGACGACGACGTTGCGCATCTGGGCGGCCAGCTCGGCCGGGACGGTGTCGAGGGCCTCGCCGACCAGGTCCTCGAACGCCTCCCGCGACATCTCGATCACAGTGCCATTCTGCTCGACAGAAGGAGGATCGTTGCCGTTCCGGCCGCCCGCCCTCGCCGCCCGGATCACCGCCCTCGCCGCCCGCCTGCCCCGCGCCGCGTCCGCCGCCCGTAAGACGCGCGCCGGCGCGGTCCGCGCGCGCGCCGCCGGCGTCCGCGCCGCCCGCAGCCGCTGGACGCGCGTCGCCCTCACCATCGCCATCGGCCTCGCCGGCGGCTACGTCGGCCTCCTCGTCGGCGGCCGCACCGTCACACCCGTCGGCCCCGCGAACGTCCAGCTCGTCCTGCACCCGTCCCTGCACGGCGGCACCACCCTCGAACTGCCGCCGCTCGGCGCCGTCCACCTCGACACCCACGCCGGCCCCGTCTCCGTCGAGGCCCACCTCACCGACGTCCGGCCCGACCAGGCGCAGAAGCTCATCGAGGACGACTCGCAGCTCGACCGCGTCACCGACCAGATCGCCGACCAGATCCGGCACGGCGTGACCGTCCTGCTGGTCCGCGCGGTCGTGCTCGCGCTGGTCTTCGCGTTCCTCGCCGCGCTGATCCTGTTCCGGTCCTGGCGGCGCGCCGTCGCCGCGCTCGGCGCGTCCGCCGCCGGCGTGGTCGCCGTCGCCCTGGTCGCCTGGACGACCTTCAACCCCGACTCCATCGCCGAGCCCCGCTACACCGGCCTGCTCGCCAACGCCCCGCAGGTCGTCGGCGACGCCCAGACCGTGTTCACCCGCTTCTCCACCTACCGCGCCAACCTCGCCCGGCTCGTCGGCAACGCCTCCAAGCTCTACGCCGCGACCTCGGCGCTGCCGACCTACGAGCCGGACCCGTCGACCATCCGCGTGGTGGACGTCTCCGACATCCACCTGAACCCCACCGCGTGGAACGTCATCAAGTCCGTCAGCACCCAGTTCCACGCCACCTTCATCATCGACACCGGCGACCTCATGGACCACGGCAGCAAGCCCGAGGACAAGTTCGCCGACTCGATCTCCGGCCTGAAGATCCCGTACGTCTACATCCGCGGCAACCACGACTCGAAGGGCACCCAGCGGGCCGTCGCCCGGCAGAAGAACGCGATCGTCCTGGACGACCGGACGCGCGAGGTCGGCGGCCTGAGCGTCTACGGCGTCGGCGACCCCCGCTTCACCCCCGACAAGAGCACCCGCGACGACTTCGTCGGCGCCGACCAGGTCCGCGCCGAGGGCCAGGTCCTCGCCGACCGGCTCAGCAAGTCCGGCACCAAGCCCGACGTCGTCCTCACCCACGACCCCGCCGAAGGACAGGCGTTCTCCGGCCTCACCCCCCTGATCCTCTCCGGCCACCTGCACGCCCGCGAGACGAAGCTCCTCCCCACCGGCACCCGCCTGTTCGTCCAGGGCTCCACCGGCGGCGCCGGCCTGCGCGGCCTCGAACACGAGCAGCCGACCCCCATCGAGCTGTCCGTCCTCTACTTCAACCGCGCCTCGCACCGCCTCCAGGGCTGGGACGACCTGCAGCTCGGCGGCCTCGGCCTCACCTCCGCCAAGATCGAGCGCCACCTCGAACCCGCCCCGGACCGCGCGATCCGGCCGCAGCCCCCGGCCACCGCCCCGCCCGCGTCCCCGACCTCCCCGTTCCCGTCGAGGTTCCCGTCCGACTGGCCGTCCCGCAGCCCGTCCCCCACCACGTCGCCGACGTCGTCGCCGTCCCCCACCCGCGAACGCGGGTAACCGTTTGCGCGCCGCCCCGCCCCGTCCTCTACACTTGACCGGGTCGAGTGGCAACCATCTCTGCCACCACCGGGCCCCCTTCGTCTAGCGGCCTAGGACGCCGCCCTTTCAAGGCGGTAGCGCCGGTTCGAATCCGGTAGGGGGTACCTCGCATACAGCTGCGTCGGCCGGGGCGCGTCTTGGACGCACGCGATGGCTCGCCTGTCGAGTTGAGCGGCGGCCTCTCCCCCGGCACCACCTGTCAACGAACCCCCACCGCAACCAGGCAGGCCCGGCGCCTGCCGGATCCCGGTGGTCACCGTGAGGCTCGGGGAGCAGACTCTTCAGTGCCGGCGGGCTCTGCGGACGGTCGGCACGCGGCGAAAGCCTCACAGAGAGCGCCGGTATGCGGCAGCCCGGTCGGCTCCTGGCCTGGGAACGAGGTGACGTGTGGCGGGACGGGCGTCGGGGACACCACAGGCGCGGGGGACCTTGCGCGGGCATCTGACGAGAGCGTGGCGCGGCGCGTCGCCCGAGGTGAAGGCTGGTACGCGGCTGAGCGTGCTGCTGGGGGCGGTGCTGCTCCTGGCAGGCATCGCCGTGGACGAGACCACGGACTGGCTGGCCGGGCGCGGTTTCCTGACCAACGTCGTCTCGTCGGTGACCGGGTTCTTCTTTGCGGTGCCGCTGGCGGCCCTCGTGCTGAGCGAGGTGAACGCCGGCCAGGAGGAGCGACGGGCGTCGGCACTGGCCGCCTCGCTGATCTCGATGGAGCAGCGCAGTGCGGAACTCAGCAGGATCAGCACCCGGCTCGCCGATGTCGCCGGCCCCCTCGACGGGAACCCCTTCCTCTCGGCTTCGTTCTCGTCGGACGCCGCCGCCTGGAGTTGGCGGACTCCACGCTGCGCGAGGAGACCCGCTCAGCCCTGGCCGCCATCCGTGACCTGCGAAGCGAGTGGGCCACACGGCCGACCGGCCTCGACCAGGCGACCATCCGCGCCCTCCTGCAGACCACCCGCGCCCACGACCTCACCCCCGTCCTGACCGCCGTCGACGCCGCGGTCTCCTGCACCGATCGGCTTGCCGACCTCGCTCGCGCCGCCGGCGCCCTGGACATCACGCTCACCTTCGACGGCCGCCCCCTCCGCGACCACCTCCTTCTCTAGGAGGTGTCCGTGACGAGACGGGTGGTCGGGCCGTTGGTCCGGCGAATCCGGCTCCTCGGCGGCGGTGGGCGACGGGGCCGTGGCCGGGGCTGGTCAAGTGCCGTCTGATCACTCCTGCGGGACACGCCGCCGCCGGACGCCGCTACGCGATCCGGTGTAAGGCGGGAGCGCCCCGCTACGTCCGTCGACGTAGCGGGCTGGGCCTCTGGACGGAGGTTTGTCCGCGCACGCGAACTATAGGATCGCGGCATGAACCAGCGCGCCAGGTCGTTCGCGCTGCGTGGGGCGACGCAGGACGTGCTGCTCGCGCTCTTCGTCACCGTGATGCAGGTGCAGGGCACCCTCGCCCGCATCTCGGCCGATGGCGCGGCGCGTCCGCTCACCGAGCTCACCGGTCTCGGCCTCGCGCTGCTGGTGGTCAGCGGCCTGGCCGTCGCCGGGCGCCGCCGGTGGCCGGCCGCCGTGTTCGCCACCACCGCACTGGCCAGCCTCGTCTACTACGGGCTCGACCTCCCGGACGGCCCCGGATGGCTCGCGCTGTTCGTCTCCCTGTACTCGCTGACCGCCTACGGCGACGGGCGCCGCTCCCTGGTGATCGCCGGAGCGGGCATCGCGGTCCTGGCCGCCGGCTGGCTTCCCGCCGCCGCCGACATCAAGCCGCACGCCGCCATCGGCTGGGTGTTCTTCCGCATCGGCGCGTCGGTGATGAGCGCGGCCCTGGGCGAGTCCGTCCGGTCCCGGCGCGTCATCGCCGCCGAGGCCCAAGCGCGCGCGGAAATGGCCGAACGGACCCGCGAAGAAGAGGCACGCGCGCGGGTCGACGCGGAACGGCTCCGGATCGCGCGCGAGGTCCACGACACCGTCGCGCACGCCATCGCGATCATCAACGTGCAGTCCGGGGTCACCGCGCACGTCCTGGACAAGCGGCCCGAGCAGGCGCGCGAGGCGCTGCGCGCCATCGAGCAGACGAGCTCCCGCGCGCTGCGGGAGATGCGCGCCATCCTCGGCGTCCTGCGCGACGACGGCGACGGCCGCGTCCCGCCCGCCGGCCTGGACCAGATCGGCGAGCTCGCCGCCAAGGCGCGCGAGGCCGGGCTGGAGGTCACGCTCGACGCGGCGCCGCCCGCGACCCCGCTGCCGAGCGCGGTGGGCGGCGCCGCCTACCGGATCCTCCAGGAGGCGATCACCAACGTGATCCGGCACGCCGGGCCGACCCGGGTGACGGTCGCGCTGACCTCGGACATCGACCTCCTGGAGATCCGCGTGACCGACGAGGGGCGCCGCGCCGCGTCCGGAGGTCTCGCGGTCGACCGGCCGTCCGGCGACGGCCGCGAGTCCCCGTCGGGCCAGGGCCGGGGGATCGCGGGCATGCGCGAACGCTGCCGGCTGCTCGGCGGGGACCTCGACGCGAGGCCGACCCCCGCCGGCGGGTTCGAGGTCACGGCCCGGCTGCCGTTCGCACCGTCCGGGTCCCGCGCATGACCGACCCGGCCGTGTCGCCGCAGATCAAGGTGCTGATCGCCGACGACGAGGGGCTCGTCCGCTCGGGATTCAAGGTGCTGCTCGACCTCGAGGACGACATCACCGTGGTCGCCGAGGCGACCAACGGCGAGGACGCCGTCGAGCGCGCCCGCGCCACCCGCCCCGACGTCGTCCTGATGGACATCCGCATGCCCGGGCTGGACGGCATCCAGGCCACCACCCGGATCACCGCCACGCGGGGGCTGGAGAAGACCCGGATCCTCATCCTCACCACCTACGACACCGACGACCATGTCTTCGACGCGCTGCAGGCCGGGGCCAGCGGCTTCCTGCTCAAGGACGCCGGACCGGCCGAGCTCCTGCACGCCGTCCGGGTCGTCGCCGCGGGCGAGGCGCTGCTCGCGCCCCGCGTCACCAGGCGCCTGATCGGCCAGTTCACCGCGCGGCGGACCGCGGCCGCCGCCGCGGACGGCCGGCTCGCGGTGCTCACCGCACGCGAGCGGGAGGTGGTGGCCCTGGTGGGGCGGGGCCTGAGCAACAACGAGATCGCCGCCGAGCTGTTCATGAGCCCGGCCACCGCCCGCACCCATGTCAGCCGCTCGATGACGAAGCTCGGCGCGCGCGACCGCGCCCAGCTCGTCGT
The DNA here is from genome assembly GCF_040299565.1 of Spirillospora sp. NPDC000708. Taxonomy (NCBI): domain Bacteria; kingdom Bacillati; phylum Actinomycetota; class Actinomycetes; order Streptosporangiales; family Thermomonosporaceae; genus Spirillospora; species Spirillospora sp. NPDC000708. Next base: position 106,148 of record NZ_JBEPCJ010000021.1, on the reverse strand, counting down.
CATCGCCTACCGGACGGGCCTCGTCAGCCCGGACGTGTAGCCCGCCGTACCTGCCCCGCCGAAATCCGTCCGGCGGTGCCCGATACGGGTCATGGGACCGGCGCGGTGGCGGAGTCGCCCAGGCAGATGAAGCGGCCGCCCTTGACCTCGTAGGCGTAGCCGACGCCGTCGGTCAGCCGGCCCTGGGCCGTGAAGCGGACGCGCTGCGCGACCCCGGGGACGTCGATGTTCCGCAGGTAGTCGTTGACCTGGGCGCCCGTCCGGCCGCCGTGCTCGAACGCGTGCAGGACGGCCCAGGTCGCGTCGTACGTCTCGGGGGCGTTGAGAGCGGGCCGGCTCCCCTGGTTGGCCCGGGCGTAGCGGGCCGCGAAGCCGGTGAAGGCCGCCGGCATCCCCGCGCCGGCCGGGGCGTAGCTCGAACAGGTGCAGGTGAGGACCGTGCCTTCGGCGGCCTTTCCCGCGCCCGAGATGAGCTGCGGGTCCAGCGACGGCAGCCCCAGGTAGAACCGCGCCCTGAAGCCCGCCGCCCGCGCCTGCTTGAGCAGCGGCCCGGAGACCTCCGGGAAGCCGCCGTAGAAGACCGCGTCCGCCTCCGCCTCCTTCAGCTTCCGGATGACCGCCGCGTAGTTCGACGGACTCGGTGTCGGCCTTATCACCACGACGCTGACCAGCGCGTCCAGCGCCTCGGCGCGCGTCTTGAAGACGTTTGCGAGTTCGTGCGCCACGGGCTGGGCCGTGTCGTCGAGCACCACCACCCGCGTCCGCGTGGGCAGGCGCCGCCGGCTCATCAGCTGGGCGAGGTCGCTCACCGACTCGTCCATGTCGGGGACGACCGTGTGCCAGTACGTCCAGTTCGTACCCGACTGCGCGGAGGCCGACGCGGCCGACGAGAGCGCCGGTATGCGCTGGGCTTCGAGGACCGGCATGGCGCCCGCCGCGCCGTCGCCGACCATGCCGACGACGGCGTCCACCTTCTGCCGGCCCGCCTCCCGCGCGGCCGCCGCCTGCTGGGCCTCGCCCCCGGCGATCGTGTCGAGCCGCACGAGCTGGACGCGGACGGGCGGCTTCTTCGCGTTGAACTCGTTCACCGCCTGCTGGGCGCCCGCCCAGGCGCCCTGTCCGAGGGCACCGGTCTGCGGGCTGCGCATCGGCGCCATTACGCCGATCCTGACCGTGCCTCCGGAGCTTCCCGTCCCGGCGGTCCCCCCGGACGTGCCGGTGGTGCCGGTGGAGCCGTGCTCGGAGGGACCGCTGTACAGCTGGACGATCCCGGCCGGCACGGCGATCGCGAGGACCGCCGCAAGGGCTCCAGCGCCGATCAGCAGGCGGCGGCGCGAGCGAGGCGGGGCCAGCTGCGGGGGCGGCGGACCGTACGCGACCTTGGTGAGCACCGCGGTGACCGTCGCCATGCCACGTTCGAGGAGATCGTCCGGCCGGGCGCCCGGCGGCAGGTCGGCACCGGCCATGCTCAGCAGCCGGAAGAGCACGTCGGCGCCGGTGGGGCGGCGGGCGGCGTCCTTGGCGAGACAGGCCCCGACCAGTTCGGCGAGCGGTCCGGGGAGCGCGCTCACGTCGGCCTCGGCGTTGAGGACGGCGTTCAGCAGGGCGGGGATCGAGTCGCCCGGGAAGGGCGGCCGGCCGGTCGCGGCGAAAAGGATCGTGCCGCCCCAGGCGAAGACGTCGGCGGGCGGGCCCACCGCGTCACCCGCGACCTGCTCGGGCGCCATGTACGCGGGCGTGCCGACGACCTGGCTGGTGACGGTGATGGCGGACGAGTCCAGGGCGCGGGCGATGCCGAAGTCGATGACCCGCGGACCGTCCCGCCCGATGAGGATGTTCGGCGGCTTGAAGTCGCGGTGCACGATGCCCGCGCGGTGGATCGCCGACAGCGCGGTGGCGGTGCCGATGGCCAGGCGCAGCAGCGCCCCCGGATCGAGCGGTCCCTGAGCGCGGACGAGGTCGGTGAGGGAAGGGCCCCGGACGAACTCGCTGACGATGTACGGCCGGTCGCCCTGGATGTCGGCGTCCAGCACGCGTGCCGTGCAGAAGCCGCCCACCCGGGAGGCGACCTCCAGCTCCCGCACGAAGCGCCGCCGCGCCTCGGGGACCCGGCCCAGGCGGGCGTGCAGCAGCTTGACGGCGACCTCGCGGCCGTTCGGGTCCCGGCCCAGGTAGACCGTCCCCTGGCCGCCGTCGCCCAGCCGTCCGGCCAGCTCGTACGGGCCCACCCGCCGGGGGTCCTCGGGCAGCAGAGGATCGGCCATCGGGCCCTCCGGAGGATGTCGCACGGCGAACGATCATGGCACGCCCCCGGCGCATCGTCGGGCGAATACCCCAGAACGGATGTTCTCGATCGCCGGGCGGCGGGCGGGGTCAGTGGTCGCCGTTGACGGCTGTGGGGGTGGTCCGGGTCGGCGGGAGGCGGTGCAGGATCGAGACGGTGCCGTCCGGCGGGCGGGCGCCGGCGTCCTCGTCCGGGCGCCGGGCGAGGGGCGTGACGTTCGGGACGTCGCCGGGCGCCTGCTGCCTGCGGCTGATGAACTGGTCGATCCGGCGGCGGGCGCGCTCGGCCTCGTTGCGGGCGGCGTCCCGTTCGGCGATCAGCATCGCGGTGCGGGCGCGGAGCTCTTCGACGAGCCGGGACCGCTCGTCCAGCTCGGCCTGCCGCTCGGTGAGGGACGCGCGGGTCTGGTCGAGGCGCTCGTGCGCGGAGCGGGTGCTCCAGGGCGCGGTCGCGCTGGATGAGGGCGTCCTGGATCTGCTCGCGGGCGTCGCGGGCGTGCTGCTCGGCCTGGACGCGGGCGGTGTGCTCCGCGCGCGCTTCGGCGCGGGACTGGTGCGCGTCCTGGGCGGCGCGGGCGCGTTCGGTGGAGACCTCCTCCAGGCGAAGCCGCTGCTGCCGCAGTTCGGCGGCCAGCGTCGCGGCCTGCTCGCGGGCGGCCTTCTCGGCGGACTGCGCGGCGGCCAGGTCGCCGCGCAGGCGCTTGACCTCGTCCAGCGACGCCTGGAGCGTCCGGCTCAGCTCGGAGATCTGCTCGCCCTGCCGGGCCTGGTCGGCGCGGGCGGCGGCCAGCGCCGCGGTCGCCTCCTCGGCGGCCCGGGCGAGCTGCTCGTGGCGGCGGCGGGCCTCGTCGCGTCCGGCGACCGCCTCGCCGAGCCGGCCGCGCAGGTCCGCGGCCAGCGCCTCGGCCTCGTCGGCGCGGCGGCGCTGCGCGTCGGCGGCGGCGAGGGCCTCTCCGGCCCGGGCCCGCGCGTCCTCGGCCGCCCGGTGCGCCTCGGCCTCGACCGCCGCCGTCTCCGCGCGGACCTGCGCCATGCGCGCTTCGACGCCCGCGACGGTGAGCTCGCCGTCCAGCGCGCCGGTGAGCAGGGCGGCCGTCGCCTCAAGCCGTTCGACGAGGTCCCACGTGCGGGCGACGTGACCGCCGAGGCCGGGCGCGGCGAGGCCGCGTTCGCGCTGCTCGGCGGCCGCGGCCTCGCACCCCGACGGGCCGGGGCCGGTCGCGCAGAACCGGCGCGGCGGCCGCCCCGGCGCCTGCGGGACGGGCCGCCGGCAGAACCCGCAGGGACGCGCGGCCGGTGTGCTCTCGATGACGGCCTCCAAGGACGAGGATCACGGCGGGAACGGGGAATGGCGACGACGGTAGCCGCGTGCCGCTTAGGACCGCGTCAGCGATGGCTCAACATTCCCTTAAGGCCGGCGCTAAAGGGACGGCCGGTTCCGCGGCATCAGTATTCGTAGATCTGGACGATCGTGGGGTGGTCGTTCCACGAGGCGATCACGGCGGAGCCGTGGGTCCCGTCGGTCAGCTCGACGCGAATCCAGGTCGATTTCCGCCATACCTTCGTCTGGAAACCGTTGTCGGGCGCCGCGGACACCAGTTCCGCCGAGCGCGGGCTCACGGCCAGCACCACCCGTCCCGACCGGACGTCATAGGTGCGCCTCTTCCCGTCCGGCGGACCGGCGGACGGGCTTGCGGAAGCGGTCGCTCTCGCCGGAGTCCGCCGGGACGACGACGGTGACGGCGAGGAGGTCGGAGCGCTGGCGCGGACGGGCGGGGCCGAGTCGGCGGCCGAGGTCGGCGGGCCCGGCGGGCGCCCGGTCGCCACCGGGAGGCCGGCCGTCAGGTCGGGCGAGGCGAGCACCGTGCCGCGCAGCGCGTCGCCCACGCCGGCCCAGCTGATCGCCATGCCGGTCGCGGTGACCGCGCCCCACACCAGCATGAACCGAAAGGGCACCTTCATACGTCGCATTTCTTCGACCCGGTTCTCGAACCATCACCACAGGACGGGAATCGGAAAACGACCCCGATGGCCACTCGGCACGCTAACCGTGAATCACCGGGGCGCGCAAACCGATCCCGCAGCTCGGGCCGATCCCCGTAAAGGTCGCTGAGGCATCGGTTAAGAGCTTCTGAAGACCGTTCCGGAACGCCCGTCGCGCTTTTACTCTCGGGCCTCGCCGATGGCGTCTCAGATGGGAGTCCGATGAACACCGGTGCCGCGCTGTTCCGACGCGCCTCGACCGTCACCGCCGCCGGAACCGCGGCGCTGGCGGCGCTCGCGGCGGCCGCGTCCCCCGCGCTCGCCCACGGCTCGATGCGGACGCCGGTGAGCCGGGTTCTCGCCTGCTACCAGGAGAATCCCGAGTCGCCCCGGTCGGCGGCGTGCCGGGCGGCCGTCTCGGCGAGCGGGAAGCAGGCGTTCTACGACTGGAACGGGGTCCGGATCGGCGACGCGGCCGGGCGGCACCGGCGGATCATCCCCGACGGCCGGCTGTGCAGCGCGGGCGTCGCGGCCTTCCGCGGCCTGGACCTGCCGCGGGCGGACTGGCCCGCGACGCGCCTGGCGGCGGGCGCCTCCTACACGTTCCGCTACCAGGTCACGGCCGTCCACCGCGGCCGGTTCGAGCTGTACGTCACGCGGGACGGCTACGACCCGCGCAAGCCGCTCACCTGGGCGGACCTGGAGAGCAGGCCGTTCCTCACCAAGAGCGACCCGCCGATCAGGGACGGCGCCTACCAGCTTCCCGGCCGGATCCCGGCGGGCAAGAAGGGGCGGCACCTGATCTACGCGATCTGGCAGCGCAGCGACAGCCCGGAGGCGTTCTACTCCTGCTCGGACGTCGTCTTCGGCGGCAAGGGCGGGACGGCCGGGACCGGCGCCGCCGCTGCGCCGAAGGCGAAGGCGAAGGGGAAGGGCGCGCCCGCGCGGAAGGCCCCGTCCACGCCGGAACCCTCCGCACCGGCCACGCCGCTCACCGCCCACGGGCACGTCCACGGCGGCGCCCCGGCAGGGCGGGTCAACGCCGAGCCCGCCGCGAGGACCACGGACGACAGTCCCGCGACCATCACCGGAACCGTGCTGATGACGGGGACGGCCGGGCTGGCCCTCGGCGGGGTCGCGGGCCTCCTCCTGACCGGCCGCCACCCTCGCCGCCCCGGCCGGCCCCGGCGCCCCCGCGGCCTCGGCCGCCCGCACCGCCCGAGCCGCCATACTTGAGGGTATGGTTCCGTACCATGGAGTACGGAGACGAGATCGTCCGCCGCGTGCGGGAGCTGGCGCCCGCGCTGTCCGAGCGCGCCCGGCAGGCCGAGGACGCGCGCCGCCCGCCCGACGCCACCATCGCGGACCTGGCCGCGTCCGGCCTGTTCAGCATGCTCGTGCCGAAGCGCCACGGCGGTGCCGAGCTCGGGTTCGAGCCGATGGTCGCGGCGTGCCGCGCGGCCGGCGCCGCCTGCGCGTCCACCGGCTGGCTGTCGGTCATCTACACGCTGCACAACTGGATGGTGGCGCTGTTCCCCGAGCGGGCGCAGGAGGAGGTCTGGGCCGAACGGCCGTACGCGCTGATCCCGTGCGTCCTCGCGCCGACCGGCACCGCGGAGCCGGCCGACGGCGGGCACCGGGTCACCGGACGCTGGTCATGGGGCAGCGGCTCCGTGCACGCCGACCACGCGATGGTCATGGGCCTCGTCACCACCGACGGCGCGATCGAGCCGCGGCTGTTTCTGCTGCCGCGCGCGGACGTGACCGTCCACGACGTCTGGCACACCAGCGGGATGCGCGGGACCGGCAGCAACGACATCGAGGTGGCGGACGTCTTCGTCCCGGCGCACCGCTCCGTGCCGCTGGCGGCGCTGACCGAGGGGCGCTCACCCGGGTCGCGCGTCCACCCCGCGCCGCTCTACCGGACCCCGCTCGTCCCGGTGTTCGCGCTGACCAGCGCGGCGCCCGTGCTCGGCATCGCCGAGGGCGTGCTCGCGCGGTTCGCCGAGCGGATGCGGAGCCGGCGGATGGCCTACAGCGGCGAGCGGCAGCGCGACCTGATGAGCGGCCAGATCCGCCTCGCCACCGCCACCGCGGACCTCGCGGCGGCGCGGCTGCTCCTGGAGGACGCCCTGCGGGACGTGACGGGGGCCGCCGCCGCGGGCGACGCCGCCGGCCTGCACCGCCGCGCCCGGGCCCGGCTGGTCGCCGCGCACGTGGCCGCCACCTCCCGCCGCGTCGTGAACGAGCTGTGCGGCGCGGCGGGCGCGAGCACCCAGTTCGCGGACTCGCCGTTCCAGCGGGCCCAGCGGGATGTGAATACGATCAGCGGGCATGTGGTCTTCGACCCGGACGCGGCGTACGCCCTCTACGGCAGGATCGAGCTGGGGATGGACCCGGGACCGGTGGTCCTGGTGTAGCGGAGCGTGGGGAGCGCGATGACGGCCCGTACGAGGATGGCCAGGCGGGACTGGGTGGAGGCCGGCTACCAGGAACTCGCGCGCACCGGCGAGCGCGGCGTCGCGATCACCTCGCTCGCCGCCCGGCTCGGCGTCACCAAGGGCAGCTTCTACTGGCACTTCAAGGACCGCGGCGAGCTGATGCGGGCGCTCCTCGACCGGTGGGCGCACGAGCGGACCGACGAGATGCTGGACCTCGCCCTCGGCAGCACCGGCGACCCGCGCGAGCGGCTGCGCCGCATCCAGGCGCTCGGCCGCGAGATCGCGCCGGTCGACCGGGCGATGCGGCTGTGGGCGCAGCACGACCCGGCGGCGGAGGAGGCCGTCCGGCACGCCGACCGCGCGCTGCTCGGGCACATCGCCGCGTGCCTGGAGGGCCTCGGGTTCGGCGCCGACGACGCGCGGCTGCGGGCGCTGCTGATGCTGCGCTCGTGGGTCGGCGGCTACCTGGTCCCGTCCGGCGCGCCGGGCTCCACCGCCGGGGTCGACCCCGGTGACCGCATGCTGGAGATCCTGCTGGGCTAACAGGTCTTCTCGTACGGGATGTCCTGGACGTACTGCTTCCATTCGCTGCGCGACAGCGCCCCGACCCGCGCGCAGAGGCCGTCCTTCAGCAGGCGCGGCGCGACCGTGTGGGTGACGAGCTTGCCGTCGTCGCCGCTCACGCTGTAGAGCCGGGTGCCGTCCGGGCTGAACGCCAGCGACTCGATCGTCGCGTCGACCGACGCCGAGGTGTGCCCGGTGAGCGGCAGCCCGAGCCGCCGCTGCCCCTGCACGTCCCAGAGGTCGATCTTGCCCTGCATGTCCGTCGTGGCGAGCAGCCGCCCGTCCGGCGAGAGGGCCGCGATCGGGGTCTTCCCGTCCGGAGTCGCGACGGGGGTGCCGATCTGCTTGAGCGTCCGGACGTTCCAGAACGAGAGCGACCGCCGGTCGGAGCGGTCCTGCACGGTGACGAGCGTCCCCTGCCGGTCGGCGGCCTGGACGGTCGTGGCGAGCGGGTTCGGCGGCGCGAGGACCTTCCCGGACGGGAACGCGACCACGCCCAGGTCGTTGGCGGACACGACGCTCTTCCCGTCCGCGCTCCAGACGGTCTTCAGCTCCACCGAGCCGTCCGACGCTCCGGTCCGTCCCGGCGCGCGCGCCTGACCGAGCTGCCGCCCGGTCGCGGTGTCCCAGAACCGCAGCAGCGTCGTGCGGGGCTGGTCCTGGTTCGCGGGGGTCGCCGGGCCGCCGAGCGTGACGGTCGCGATGGCCTTGCCGTCCGGCGAGAAGGACGGCAGCGGGCGGGACGACGGCATCGCCGCGGGGCCGAGGTCGATGGCGGCCCGCTTCGTCCGCGACCGCACGTCCCAGATCTCGACCGTCCGGTCCTGCCGGACGAGCGCGAGCAGCCGCCCGTCACGCGACAGCGCCATCCGGTCGCCGCCGTAGCCGTTCGTGTAGGTGATCGGGAGCGTCGCGCGGCGGGCCCGCTTCGCGGTGTCCCAGATCTGGACGCCGTTGGACGGCGACGGATCCGCGGTGGCCAGCGTCGACCCGTCCAGGCTGATCGCCGAGTCGCCGTACGGCCGCGCGACCTGCACCGGACGCACGAACACCGACACGTCGATGCCCTGGACGCGCCCCTCGCTGTCGACGCAGCGCAGGCTCCGGCCGTCCGCGCTGAACCGGGTGTGGTTGCACATGTCGTCCGGCTTGTAGAACAGGTAGGGCGGTTCGGCCGTGCCGGTATCGGTGCTCCACAGCGCCATGTTCGACGCGAGGAAGTTCCCGTCCGGGCTGAAGGCGATGTCGGTGTCGAGGCCGTCGTACCCCTTCGGCACGGTCAGCCGGGTGCGCAGCTCGCCGGTCCTGGCGTCCACCACCGTGATCTGGTCCTTCGACCCTCCGGCCCCGGTCGCCGCGAAGAAGCGCCCGTCGGGACTGAAGGCGATCATGGACGTCTCCTTGAGGTCCCGGACCGGCTCGGGCACCTTGATCCGCTTGAAGGAGGCGAGGTCCCGCCCGACGAGCCTCCAGTGGCCGCCGTCCTTGGCCACCCCCACCAGGGACTTCTCGTCCGGCGAGAAGATCGGGCCCGTGATGCTGAAGTCCTCCTTGGCGGTGAACAGCACCTTCCCGGTGGCGGTGTCGAGGATCCTGACCGTCCCGTGGTGCGTCGTGACGAGCCGCGCGCCGCTCGGGCTGAACCAGAGGCCGTCCCCCATCGCGTGCTTGAACGGCAGCGCCGTCCGCGCCCCGGACGCGGTGTCCCAGAGCGCCAGCGTGCCGTCCTTCTGCAGCGAGAGCAGCCGCTTGCCGTCCAGCGTCAGCCCGAGGCCGGCCACGCCCGCGCCCGGAACGCGCAGGGTCAGCGCCTTCTTCGTATCCGGGTCGCCCAGGATGATGGTGTTGTCCTTGAACCACGTATAAGGCCCGGCTTTGTCGGGACTCAACGTGTTCCAATCGGTTCCCACCCCGGCGGGCCGGAACATTCCCTGCTCCCACTGCTCGGTCAGCGTCAGCAGCGCGTCGCGCGTCTCGAACGTGTCCCCGGCCAGCGCGGACGCGGCCACGGCGAGCCGCCGCGCCAGCACCGGATCCGCCCGGCGCAGCTGGACGGCCCGCGTCGCGAGCTGCCGCCCGATCGCCGAGTCCCGCTGCTCCGCCACCGTCGCGTTCGTCTTCCGCAGGCTCCGGCTCTGCACCGCGACCGCCGCCCCCGCGCACAGCGCGATGACCAGCAGCACCGCCAGCGTGGTCGTGACGGCGGCCCGCGTCCGGGCGCGGTCCCGCGTCTGCCGGACCGACGCGTCCAGGAAGGCCCGCTCGACCAGGTTCAACGTGAGCTGCCGCCGCCCCACCGACGCCCACGCCAGCGCCCCGTCCAGCGCCGACCCCTGATGCAGGTCGGCCTGCTTGCGCCCGTTCGCGCTCCACAACCGCGCCGCGCCCGCCAGCGCCTGATGCGCGGCGAGCCCCTCACTCTCCGCCGTCACCCACTCGGCGAGCCGCGGCCAGGCCCGCAGCAGCGCGGGCGTCGCGATGGAGATCGTGACACCGTCCCGCCGCAGCAGCCCCGCGCCGCAGAACCCGTCCAGCACCTCCTGCAACGCGCGCTCGCCCGTGACCCCGTCCACGAGATCGCCCACCGGCACCGGACGCAGCGCGCCCTGCGCGTCCGCCGGCGCCGCCACCATCCTGAGCAGCACCCGCGGCACCGCCTGCTGCGCCTCCCAGCCGAGCCCCCTGTACACCTGCTCCGCGACGTCCCCCAGCGCGGGCGGCAACGTCACCGACGGCGGCTCCCCCAGCCCGGCCGCCTTCGTCCCCGCCTCCAGCGCGTCCCCGCTCACCCCGCTGAGCAGCCCGTCCAGGACGTCCTGCGCGCTCGGCCGCTCGTCCGGATCCTGGCTGAGCGCCGCGTCCACGAGCCCCCGCAACGGCTCTGCGAGCACATCCGTCTTCGGGCGCACATTCAGGATCTGGTGGTGGAGGCTCGCCAAGGTCTCACCATCGAACGGCGCCCGCCCCGTGGCGGCGAACAGCACCACCACCGCCCACGCCCACACGTCCACTGCGGGCGTGGCCCGCTTCCCCCGGAACAGCTCCGGCGCCATCCACCGCGGCGTCCCCTTCAGCGCCCCCGTCGCGCTGCGCGACATCTCGTCGGTCTTGGCGATCCCGAAGTCGATCACCCGCGGCCCGTCCGGCCCCAGCAGCACGTTCGCGGGCTTCAGATCCCGGTGGACGATCCCGGCCCGGTGAATCGACGCCAGCGCCGTCGCGATCCCGATCGCCAGCCGGTGCAGCTCGTCCGCCCCGTAGGCTCCCCGCTCCCGCACCCACTCCGCCAGATCGGGCCCGGGCACGTACTCGCTGACGATGTACGGCGGCACGCTGTCGAGATCCGCGCTGATGATCCGCGCCGTGCAGAACGACGCCACCCGCTGCAGCGTCGCGACCTCCTTGCGCAGCCCGTTCCGCAGCGCCTCGTTGACCGTCTCGACATGCAGCGCCTTGACCGCGACCCGCGCACCCCCGGCGTCGTACCCCTCGTAAACAACCCCCTGCCCACCGGCCCCCAGCCGCCCGGCCAGCCAGTACCCGCCCAACTGCCGAGGATCACTCACCAAAAGCGGACCGGACATGCAGGCGCCCCTCCAGAGCCGGCGACGCCGGAAGCCCCCGACGCCCTCAAAACCCCCACAGCATATACAGACACCACTGTTCTTTTGTGCCTCGTCCTCAGATGTGACCCACCCCATCCCCGCCCTCCACCCAGCCCTGGTCACCCCCCAAACGCCCCGACCCACCTACCCGGACAGGCCTCGCAGGCGCTCGCAGACCCACGACCGCCTGAATCGCCGCTACTACACACGAGCCCGTCCGCCCTCTGAGGAATCTCCTCCCCAACTGTCACAGGCACCCTTTACGGTGGCGCCTATGGCTGAGCTCACCCCCGGCGTCTACGAGAAGATTGTGACGGCTGCCCTGGAACAGCAGCTCCAGGGCGTTGAAGACGACCTTGTTCACCGCGGCAGCCTCGACAGTGTTGACGCCGAGGAGATGCTCGTCCGGCACCTTGCAGCGATGGTGCGTCGCGCCCTCCGAATCGCGGGCGGCTCCAGCATCGCCGACCAGGTCGGAGTAGCCAACAAGATTAGCGAGGCCATCGCAGGCACCGTTGCTGATTCGGTTGCCGCGGACGATCTGGTCGCCCCGAGCAACGATGTGCTGCTGGCGATAGCACAAGACCGGCTTCCGGGTGGAACGGTCCTCTTCCCGCAGCGACCCGACATTGCACTTTCCTCGAGCGCACTCCTGGTCAATGGACGCGATCAACCACAGATCGGGCGCGAGGTCGTCAAGGAACTCGCGTCTGCAGACCGAGTGGACCTCCTCATCGCCTTCATCAAATGGCACGGCCTTCGGCTTATTGAGGCTGCATTAGAAGAGTTCCTTGCCCGGGGCGGGACGCTGCGTGTCATCACCACCACATACATGGGCGCTACAGAACTGCGTGCTGTTGAGCGGCTGGCCGCGATGGGTGCGCAAGTGGCGATCTCGTACGACGATCATCGCACGCGTTTGCACGCTAAAGCCTGGCTATTCCACCGCAACTCCGGTCTGGATACCGCCTATATCGGCTCTTCTAATCTGTCCCGGTCAGCGATGCTGGACGGAGTCGAATGGAATGTGCGGCTTGCCCGTGCAGAACAGCCGCATCTGGTCGACACCTTCGCCGCCACGTTCGAAGAGTATTGGAATGATCCAAGCTTCGAACCCTATACTCCCGCCAGAGACAACGACCGACTGAAGAAGGCACTTGCCGCAGCTCAAGGAGGAGCGGAACACCTTCCGCTGCGAGTGGCAAATATTGACGTCACTCCTCGGCTGTATCAACAAGAGGTCCTTGATGCCCTGGAAGCCGCCCGGGAGGTGCATGGACAGTGGCGCAACCTCGTGGTCATGGCGACCGGCACAGGAAAGACCATTGTCGCTGCCCTTGACTACAAGCGACTGCAGGAACTTGGCAAAGTCAACTCGCTCCTCTTCGTGGCCCATCGCAGGGAACTTCTCACGCAAAGCATAGATACATTTCGCCTGGTATTGAAGGACGGATCGTTCGGCGAGTTGCTGGTGGACGGCAGGCGTCCCACACAATGGCAGCACGTTTTCGCATCCATACAATCACTCAGGCACTTGCCTCAACTAGACCCTCATCACTTCGACATGATTATTGTCGATGAATTTCATCATGCTGCGGCTCCGTCCTACGGGAAGCTCCTCGATGAAGCAACACCTCGAGTTCTGCTGGGACTTACCGCAACCCCTGAGCGTACAGACGGCGAGGACATACTTCACTGGTTCGACGGTGAGAGCCCCACGGTCGAACTACGACTTTGGGAAGCGCTCGAGCGTGGAATTCTGGTCCCCTTTCACTACTTCGGTATTCACGACAACATAGATCTCTCCGAGGTTACCTGGCGTCGCACTGGATACGACATCACGGAACTCACCGACCGTTACACCCAAGACGGAGGTCGAGTATCGAAGATCATCCAGGCCCTTCAAGACAAAGTCGGGAACCTGGCCGAGATGAAGGCTGTTGGCTTCTGCGTGAGTATCCAGCATGCCCAGTTCATGGCAGATCACTTCAAGAAGGTGGGCATACCTGCGGTAGCAGTGACGTCCGCTATGACCGCTGAAGAGCGGGCGGCGGCCTTGAAACAACTCCGCTCAGGCGATATCAAGGCTGCCTTCACCGTTGATCTCTTCAACGAAGGTGTTGATGTACCAGACATCAACACAGTGATCTTCCTGCGGCCCACAGAGAGTGCCACAGTATTCCTCCAGCAATTTGGCCGCGGATTGAGGCTCACCAAAGACAAGCCAGTCCTCACCGTGCTCGACTTCGTGGGCCACCAGCGCAAGGAATTTCGTTTCGATAAAAGGTTCACTGCTCTTACGGGTATCCGCCGAGGGCGGCTTGAACAGGAGATCTCGGCCGGCTTCCCGACTCTGCCAGCCGGATGTTCCATCGATCTCGACCGCGAGGTCAGCAAGATCGTCATCGCCAACATCAAGCAGTCGCTCAACTTCCGCTGGAAAGACGTCGCGAAAGACCTGAGGGCGCAGACAAAACCTTCTCTAGCAAGGTTCCTAGATTCTACGAACCTCGAACTTGGCGATCTCTACCGCGGCTCGCGAAGCGGCTGGGCGGGCTTGCGGCGTGAAGCTGGCCTCGATCCGCGCCCCGTCCAGAGTCTCAAGGAAGACGACGCCCTTCGTAAGGCGTTCGGTCGACTGGTCCATCTCGATGACCCCGAACGTCTCGGCTTTCTTCGTAACCTTCTTCAACAGCCGAGCCCGCCCAGTATCGCGGAGTCCACTCTACGGGAACGCTTGCTCCTATCTATGCTGAATAGCGCCTTCGATAGCAGCAAACCAGCTAGCGCTATCGAAGAACATCTTGCCAAACTATGGCGCAACCCGGCACGACATGAAGAGCTCATTGAAGTCGTCGACCTCCTCCACTCGCGGATTCGCCGCCTGACGCCGCCAGTTAATGAAATACCAAACCTCCCCCTCCGCCTGCACGCCCGCTATACCCGCGGCGAGGCTTTGGGGGCTTTTGGTATGGAAATCACAGGATCTATGGTCGCAGGCGTTCAATGGTTCCCAGACCACCAGGCAGACGTCTTCTTGGTGACAATCAACAAGAATGAGAAGCAATTCTCTCCGACAACCATGTACAACGATCACGCGATCAGCCCGACAGTCGTACAGTGGGAATCACAGGGGAGAACGCGAGAATCCTCGGAGACTGGCCAGCGGTACATCAACCATGCTAGCCGCGGCTCGACCGTTCACCTCTTTTTGCGCGAGACGAAGTCTGACATAGCCTACGACTATGCTGGCCCGATGCATTATGTTCGACACGAGGGCGAACGCCCGATGCGCATCCAGTGGGAACTGGAATATCCGCTGCCTGCCGATGTCTTCCACTACGCGAAAGTGACAGCAAGTTAAACCGCGTAGCGTCACCTCCACCGGATTCCGCCTAGGTGTTCTGGTGACGAGCGGTGAGATATTCGGCGGCGTCGTGTTAGATCAACGAAGGGGACGGCGCAGACGCGAGCCGTCTCCCGTCGAGTAGGTGAGGTGCGCTGACTCCACCCAGACGTTGGTCTCAGCATCGGACACGGGGACAGTCACCAGCGAAACACCCCGGCCATGCCGATACTCGACATCGCGAATGCCCCTGACGGCGAGTGCTGCCGCTAGGTGTCGGGTCGCGAGGACGGGCGCGACCGTCAGCTCGGGATCCGGCCAACCGCCCTAAAGAGGGAACGCGCACCAGACGGCCTTTCCGGGACGGCCGCTGCCAAGCCTTGAGTGTGAGCGGTGCGCTCCCCAGGCGGCGGCGAGCATGGCGACGATGCCGAGCCCCTTGCCATGCTCGTCGAGGGGGTCGCGCAGGGCTGCGTCCGGGAAAGAGCTCCGGCGGGACGGGCGAGCAGGACACGGCGGCACCGAGACCGTGATTGAAGGCGTTGGTGGCCAGCTCGCTGGCAGCGAGCGCGACGTCAGCAACGAAGGCGCGTTGCCTTGGTCGGTCTTGCTCGGCGCAGGGACTTGATGTAATCCGGCGTCCTACGCTCAGCAGATGTGACCGATGACCCTGCGGCGTCCTTCACTCGCGCACGTGCGGCGGCGGGCGTTCTGTTCTTTGATGAGCGCGGCCAGATCATGCTCGTCGATCCGTCGTACAAGGACTACCGCGAGGTCCCTGGCGGCTACGTCGAGCACGGCGAGACTCCCTATCAGGCCGCCGTCCGCGAGATCGCAGAGGAACTCGACATCCGGCCGGAGATCGGTCGGCTGCTGGTCGCCGACTGGGCGCCTGCCGAGGGCGAGGGCGACAAGATCCTTTTCCTTTTCGACGGGGGCGTGCTGGCTCGTGACGAGCTCGGCGCCATCCGTCTCGACGCCGTCGAACTGGTCGGCCACCGGTTCTACGACATCGCGCAGATCCACGATCTGACCATCGGCCGGCTGGCCCGCCGTCTCGTCCACGGGCACGCCGCCCATCTCGACGGTACGACTCGCTACCTGGAGCACGGCGAGCGACTCTGAGCCGAGCGCGCACTTGGCCGGGTTTGGGGGTTTTGGGGGCGAGGTGGGGTGGGGCGGATCAGCATGGGGTGTGTTGGTTCGTGGGCGGTCTTCCGCCCTACTGGAGCGGGATGGTGATGGGTGTGAGTGAGGTCGAGGTGCCTGTGCAGGGGGCTGAGGAGCCGGTTTCGGAGGGGTCATGGTTGGGGCGGGGGGTCGCGTTGTTCACGCCGGTGTTCGCGGTCGCGGCCGGGTGGCTGGCGGGGGTCGTCGCGCAGTGGGTGCCGGGGGCGCACCTGGACGAGACGCAGGTGACCTCATTCATGGTGGCGGCGACCACGGCGGCGCTCGGGGCCGGGTGGAAGTGGCTGCAGGGGTGGCAGCAGCATGAGCTGCTCGTCGCCGAGGGGAAGGCCGCGCCGGTGAAGACGCGGACGAAGGCGGCCAAGTAGGGCGCTCGGGCACCGCGTGGCCGGCTTCCTATGCTGGGGGCGGGACGTCGGCCGGAAGGCGGTGGTCGCGGTGGTGTCCGTCGAGGAGTTGCGGGAGTTGCCGGCCGAGGAGCGGGCCGAGCTGCTGCGGGCGCTGATCGCGCTCGGGGACGAGGACCCGCTCGAACTGCCGCGGTACCGGCGGCGGCGGGGGCTCGTGCTGGTCTTCCTGGTGGCTTGCTGTGCGTGGCTCATCCCGTGGACGGTCGTGCTCGGCCTCACGTTGCCGCAGCACTACACGTCCGGGCAGTGGAGCGCGGCGTGGATCGGGTTCGACGCCGCGTTGACGGCGGCGTTCGCGTTCACGGCCTTCGCGGTGTGGCGGCGGCTGCAGATGGCGATCCTGGGGCAGCTCGTCACGGGGACGCTGCTGGTGTGCGACGCGTGGTTCGACGTGATGCTGTCGTGGGGGTCGGGCGAGTTCGCGGTCAGCGTGGCGACGGCGCTGCTGGGCGAGCTGCCGTTGGCGGTGCTGTTCTTCATGGGGGCGCGGACGCTGGTCCTGACGACCGTCCGGGCGCTGTGGGTGCGGGAGGGCAGGGCGGGGCCGGTGCCGCGGTTGCGGGAGGTCCGGTTGTTCGCCGTCGAGGAGCGGCCCGGTTCTGTCGGTGGCGGTGGTTAGGGTCCGGGGTGTGAGCGAGGAGACGGTTGTCTGGGGGGAGCTGCGGGCGGGCGGGTTCCTGCACGGGGTGCGGGAGGCGCACCGCGAGGCGACGCTGGCCGTGTTCGGCGGGTTGAGCCGGGCGGCGGGGTTCACGGAGCGGTCGTACGGGGTGACCGCGTTCGACGTGCTGACGTCCTGGATCGACCGGGTCTTCGAGGGCGACCACCGGGTGGTGCGGGACGATCTGAACGGGTCGCCCGGGTGGCGGTACGGGAAGTACCGGGTGCTGCTGAAGCGGCACGAGTTCGGCGCGGTGCGGAAGATCAGGTGGGACCGGGACAGTCCCACCAAGCAGGCGGTGGCGCGGCAGGAGTACGCGGACGACCGGCAGCTCGCGCTGGACGTCGGGGTCGGGGGCGACACGCCCGAGGTCGTGACGCTGGTCCTCGCGCACAGCGCGAGCGACGAGCCGCTGGAGATGGAGCTCTTCCTGGGACGTCCCCGGTGGAACGCCGACGGCGGGACGGCGTGGCACTGGGTCCGGGAGCTGGACGACGCGCTTGGGGGTGATCCACGCCGTAAGCTCGTCGAACGGACGATGCCGCTCTGGGACGACGAGGCCGACGTTCCCCTGCGGCTGCGCGGAGAGACGAGCACAGGAACGGCGTAGGGGACGATGAGCGGACGGGTCGCCGAGGCGCGGCTGCTGTTCGACTGCGAGCGGCTGACGCTGGCCCGGCGGCTCAGGGGGCTGCGCAAGAACCAGCTCGCGCAGGCCGTGGGGAGCACGCCGCGGGCGATCGGGCAGTACGAGGCCGGGGTGCAGCGTCCCGAGGACGCGGTGGTGTCGCGGCTGGCGTTCGCGCTGGGGGTGCCGGTCGAGTTCTTCCGGGGCGGGCGCGGGGGCGTGTCGCTGGACGGGGCGCACTTCCGGTCGCTGAGGTCGACCAGCCAGATCGAGCGGGACCAGGCCCTCGCGTACGGGCGGATCGCGGCGGACGTGGTGGCGGCGCTGGAGGAGCTCGTCGATCTGCCGGTCGTGGACGTCCCGGAGTACATGGTGCCGCCGGACGAGATCGCGGGCGGCGGGCCGGTGGAGGCGGCGCGGGTCGCGCGGAAGGCGCTGGTCGGGGAGCCGGGTCCGGTGCCGCACGTGGTGCGGACGCTGGAGGCGCGGGGCGTGGTGGTGCTCGTCCTGCCGGACGCGGCGGAGCGGGTGGACGCGTTCAGCGTCGGGCTGCACCCGCGTCCGATGGTGTTCTTCAATCCGGTGAAGGCCGACTACTGGCGGAACCGGTTCGACGGCGCCCATGAGCTGGGGCATCTGGTGATGCACGCCGACGCGGAGCCGGGCGGGAAGATCGTCGAGGACCAGGCGCACCGTTTCGCGGCGGAGTTCCTGATGCCGGCCGAGGACATCGCGGGCGAACTCCCCCGGTCCGCCGACTGGGACCGGCTCGGCGCGCTGAAGGCGGAGTGGGGCGTCAGCATCGCGGCGCTGCTGTACCGGGCCCGCACGCTGCGCGTCATGGAAGAAGGCGTGTACCGGAACGCGATGGGCACGTTGAGCTCGCGCGGATGGCGGCGGCAGGAGCCGGGCCCGGCGCGCGCGCTGGAGCAGCCGACGATGCTCACGCGCGCGCTGGAACTCGTCGCGGCGGCGGGCACGGACCGCGACGCGCTAGCCGAACGCGCCCGGGTCACCCGCGCCGACCTGGACCTTCTCGTCCCCCACCGCTGACCCCGGCCGCCGCGCCCGCCCCGCCGCTCCGCGAGGGTGCGGCGGGGCTTTCGGGACGGGGGCGGTCGTGCGGCGTACAGTGGGGGGCGAGCGAGGGGTTTTCGATGCGGGCGGCCAAGTCCGCGTCCCCCTGCTTTCCCGATACTCGGTCTCCGAGGAGGCCAGACAGGTCCGGCGCAACGTGACGCCGCAACACCGTCGCCTTCCGCCCGCGGACGGGCGCCTCCCGCACGGCGGCGCGCACGTCACCGCCGCCGCGAACCGCCGAGCCGGCGCCACGGGCGCCGCAGGAGCAACGCGCACGACGCGCACGACGGAGCGCGCCTACGGCCGCGCTATCGCCGGGGACCGGTATCCGCACACTTCGGATCGGAGATCCACATGCCCACCCGCACCGCCTCGACCGAGGTCGGGCTGAGCCGCGAGCAGCGCGCGGACCACACCGTCATCGCCCTCGACGGCGAACTCGACATCGCCTCCACGCCGTCCCTGCGGGAGCGGCTGCACTCCGCGCTGGCGGACGTCGCGCTCGCGGACCCCGGTCCGCGCGTGGTGCTCGACCTGTCCGGCGTGACGTTCTGCGACGCGTCCGGGCTGGCGCTCCTCATCGACGCGCGCCGCCGGACCGGGCCGGGCGGCACCGTCGTCCTCGACGGCCCGCGCCCCCAACTGCTCAGGCTGCTGCGCGTCACCGGCCTCGACCGGGTGTTCACCGTCCGTTCGCTGGGCGGCGCCGCGGAGTCGCGGCGCGCCCGTTCGGTCGCCGCGTGACCGCGGAGGCGGACCTCCACGGGGAGAGCGGGACGGGCGACGATCCGCTCCCGAGCGCGTGGGGCGCTTCGCGGGTCTCCCGGGACATGGCGGACGACCAGCGGTCGGCGGCGTCGTTCGAGCTGATGGCGGCGGTGCTGGACGGCACCGACGTGCCCGAGCTGCTGAAGCTCGTGGCGACGCAGGCGAGGGGGCTGGCGCACGTCCCGCTGGCGTTCATCGCCCTGCCGGTCGAGGACGGCCACCTGCTGCGGATCGACGTCGCGGTCGGCGCGGACGCCGAGCGGGTCCGGGGGCTGGCGGTGCGGCGCGGCAAGTCGATGCTCGGCCGGGCGTTCGCGTCGCGCCGGGCGCTGTCGGCGCGGATCGTCGACGACCAGACGCTGACCCGGCTGCCGCCGGGCCCGATCCTGATCCTGCCGCTGGAGACGGGCGAGACCACGCGAGGGGTGCTCGCCGTCCTCGGACGCCCCGGCGCGCAGCCGTTCGGGCCGGGCACCGCCCGCCAGCTGCTGCTGTACGCGGACATGGCGGCCCGGCTGGTCGAACTCGCCGTGGACCGCCGCGCCCTCCGGGCGGGGTCCGCCGGCGGGCACGGGCAAGGGCACGGTGAGCCTCACCCACCGTGGGGCACGGGAACGTGAACGGCCCGCGGCGCGGGGGCGGCCGCGAGCCGCAGGCCGCGGGGTCTTTCCGCCGCGCGGCGGCGGTGCCGCCGATTTCGTGATTTCGGCGGCGGGAGACGACGGGGTTTCGTGCGGTGTTTCCGGGTTGACGCAGAGGCCGGTTTCAGAGCTTGAAAAGCTTGGCGAACGGAGCGAGAATCCTGACCTTGCGGGTTCCGAAGTCGACCAGGACGGCGCGTCCGGGCTCGACCTCCAGGACGCGTCCGAGACCGTACTTGTCGTGGGTGACCTGGTCGTCCGGGTCGAACTCCTTGGCGGGCGGTGCCGCGGCCGGAGGCGCGAAGGGACTGGTGGGCAGGTGTCGCCGCTTGGCGGGCCGGAAGGGTTTCATTCCTGCCAGTATGCGCCCGGCAGGGCGTTCGCGGGGAGTCCCCCCGGCGGTTGCCGGCAAAATTCGAAGACCCGGTTCCGTCCGCCCTACCATGTGGTAGCGTAGGAAAAGTTGCGGTTCCCATAGACATGTATGTGCGCCTGACGGTTCATCCTCGGGCGCATTTTTTGTTGTTCTGGATCTTCCGGATGGGCCATCGCGGCGCCGTCCCGCGCAAGGTGTGCGGTACGGGACCGACCCAGAAGGAGACGACCATGGCCACCGGTACCGTCAAGTGGTTCAACGCGGAAAAGGGCTTCGGCTTCATCGAGCAGGACGGCGGCGGCGCCGACGTCTTCGCCCACTACTCCAACATCGCCGCCCAGGGCTTCCGTGAGCTCCAGGAGGGCCAGAAGGTGTCGTTCGACGTCACGCAGGGCCAGAAGGGCCTGCAGGCGGAGAACATCGTCCCCGCCTGACCGGGGACCGGCGCGGCGGGCGAGCCCCAGGGCGAGCCCGCCGCCGCACGACGCTCCCAGGGGGGCGACCCCCCTTTTCACCGCGCGCGGCGCGACCGCGCGCACCGGTTCGTTCTTGTAGCTCTTCGCCGCGCACGGCCGCGCATGCGGAGCACTCCCTCGGGACGCAACCGCTTCCGAGGAAGGCTTCACCATGACCATGCCCCATAACGGCCGCCCGACGGCCCGAGGCGGCTCGTCCCGGTCGCGTTCCGGCGGCCGCCGCCGTCCGGCGCAGGCCAAGCAGGCCGCGCAGGGCGCGAAGGCGCAGCGGCCGGACACCGAGTTCGCACTTCCGGAGACCCGCACCCCGCCGCTGCCGCCGGTCGAGTCGTTCGAGCGGCTGGCACTGCCGCCGCGGATGCTGGCCGCGCTGGCCGCGCAGGGGGTCACGGACCCGTTCCCCATCCAGGCCGCGACGCTGCCGAACGCCCTCGCGGGTCGGGACGTCCTCGGACGCGGCCGCACCGGCTCCGGCAAGACCCTCGCGTTCGGGCTGGCGCTGCTCGCCCGCACGGCGGGCCACCGCGCCGAGCCGCACGCGCCCCTCGCCCTGGTCCTGGTCCCGACGCGGGAGCTCGCCCAGCAGGTCACCGACGCGCTCGCCCCGTACGCGGACGCCGTCGGACTGCGGGCCGCCACGGTGGTCGGCGGCATGCCGATCACCCGCCAGGCGAACGCGCTCCGGCGCGGCGTCGACGTGCTGATCGCCACGCCGGGACGGCTCGCCGACCTCGTCGAGCGCGGCGACTGCCGGCTCGGCGACGTGCGGATCACCGTGCTGGACGAGGCCGACCAGATGACCGACATGGGCTTCCTGCCGCAGGTCACCCGGCTCCTGGAGCGGACCCCGGCCGGCGGTCAGCGGATGCTGTTCTCCGCGACGCTGGACCGCAACGTCGACCGGCTCGTCCGCGGGTTCCTCGACGACCCGGTCACCCATTCGGTCGACCCGGCGGCCGGTGCGGTCACCGCCATGGAGCACCACCTGCTGCACGTCTCCGACACCGACAAGCAGGACGCCACCGCCGAGATCGCCGCGCGCGAGGGCCGGGTGATCATGTTCGTCGGCAAGAAGCACGGCGCCGACCGGCTCGTCCGCAAGCTGGCCGCGCGGGGGATCCGCGCCGCCGCGCTGCACGGCGGCAAGTCCCAGTCGCAGCGCAACCGCGCGCTGGAGGGCTTCCGCACCGAGGACATCACCGTGCTGGTCGCCACGAACGTCGCCGCGCGCGGCATCCACATCGACGACCTCGACCTCGTCGTCAACGTCGACCCGCCCGCGGACCACAAGGACTACCTGCACCGCGGCGGCCGGACGGCCCGCGCGGGACGTGCGGGGACCGTGGTCACGCTCGTCCTGCCCGACCAGCGCCGCGAGGTCGCTGACCTGATGGCCCAGGCGGGCATCAGCCCGCGCGTCACCGAGGTGCGTCCCGGCGACGGCGAGCTGGCCCGCATCACCGGCGCCCGCACCCCTCCGGCGCGTCCCGCCGTGCAGAACCCCGCCGTGCAGAACCCCGCCCCGTCGCGCGGCGTCGAGCAGGCCAAGGACGCGCCCGGCCGGAGGTCCCGCCGCGGCGGCGGCTCCGCGGCCGGCGGCGCGCAGCGGAAGAACACGCAGGACACCCCCGCGGCCCGCACGTCCTCCGCGGACGCGGCTCCCGGGCGGAGGTCGCGCCGGGGCGGCGGCACCGCCGCCGGCAACGCGCAGCGCGACACCGCCCAGGACACCCGCTCGTCCTCGGCGGGGACCGCGGCCGGACGCCGATCGCGGCGCGGCGGCACGCGCACGGACGCGCAGGGCGGCACGTCGCAGGGCAAGCCGCGCCGCCGGGTCTCGTCCCTGAACAGCTGACGTTCCAGAGCGGACGGCCTCAGGACAGGTCGGCGACCGTCACGGACGCCGACCGTTCGTCCCGCGTGGACACGACCGGGCCGCCGTCATCGCCGCCGGCCTTCCGGCCGGGCGTCCCGCGCAGGATCGGCGGGACGAGGAGGAACGCGGCGGCCGCGACCGGCATCGCGCCGCCCGCCAGGGCCGCGAGGCCCGGGACGGCCGGTTGCGCGACGCCCCAGGACGAGCCGAAGAACGCGAACCAGCGGGGCCGCTCGGGCTCCGGCGCGATCGAGGCGATCAACGCCTGCCACCGCCCCTGGAGGACGCTGTCGGCGACCGCCCAGGCGAGGTACGCGGCGACGGTGACCGGGACGGCCCGTCCGACGGCCAGGACCAGGGCGGCGGCGGCCAGGAGCCCGGTGCCGAGCGCGAGGACGCGTTCGTGGGGCAGCCGGTCCAGGGCGCGGCGGCCGAGGCGGCCGGTCAGCGGGGCGAGGACGGCGGCACCGGTCAGCGCGAGACCCGGCAGCCAGGCGGGCGCGCCGCGCTGGAGCAGCACCAGAGGCATGTACATGAGGACGGCGAGGTAGCCGACGGCGAAGGCGGTCCCTGCGGCGGTCAGCCGGACGAGCCGCGCGGACGGTCGCCACGCCGCGTCCCGCACGGGCGGCCGGACGGGTTCGCGCGGCAGGAACGCCAGCGCGACGGCGGCCGCCGCGAGGCAGGTCGCCGCGTCCACGACCGCGAGCCAGCGGGCGCCGAGCGGCAGCAGGACGGCGGCGAGCAGGCCGCCGACGGCCCCCGCCGCGACAAGGGACGTGCCGAGGAGCCCGTAGACGTCGCCGTGCCGGCCGGGCGGGGCGGCGCGGGCGAGCGCCTCCTGGGTGGCGGGCTCGCACAGCTCGAAGGCCAGCCCGACGAGCGCGACCGCGCCGAGGGTCTGCGGCGGCCCGTGCGCGGCGGCGAGGACGAGCAGCGCGGCGCCGGTCGACGCGAGGCCGAGCGCGACGACCGCACGGGGCGCGAGCCGGTCGAGCAGCACCCCGCCGGCCCACCGGGACGCGAGCGCCGCCACGCCGAACACGGCCAGTGCCGCCGAGGCGAGGCCGGGACCGGCGAGCACGGCCAGGAAGGACATGACGTACGCGCCGAGCTGGTTGATCACGCGCACGCCGATCAGCGCCCTGACCGGGCGCGGCGGTCCCTCCGTCACCCGTGCAGGTTAGGCGGCGGGTCTGACATTCCGTGAGCGCCGCGTCATCCGGCGCACCCGCACCGGCAACCCGCGCGAGGGAGAACCGCTCCTCAGGTGAACGGCTGTAAGCCGGGTGTAATCGCTGCTCCCTAGGGTCTGCCGCGTGAAACGTGGGTGTGCAATCAGGACGGTCGCCGCAGGCGGAGCACTCGCGCTCGCGCTGTCGGGGTGCGGCGGCGGGGGCGGGAAAGACGACAAAGGGTCGGGTCCCGGAAAGGCTCCGGTGAAGTCGGCGGCGGAGGCGTCCGCGCCCGCCGGGGGCTGGCCGCAGCCGGAGAACGGGCGGCTGACCGCGAAGATGTGCGGGCTGCTGACGGACGCCGACTACGCCAGGTACGGCCACCAGCGCATGCCGCAGGAGGACGCCGGGCCCGCGCAGGACGGCTCCAACTCCGTCTACTGCACGTACATGCTGGGCGACCAGCTGACGCTCAGCCTGCAGAAGAGCGCCCAAGGCGCGAAGATCGCCTTCAAGCAGGGGCTGGACCGCCACAAGGACCGGCTGAAAGGCAAGCAGTCGGTGCTGGCGTCGAACGTGGTGCAGGGTGCGGACGAGAGCTGGGTCGACTACTCGACGCTGGGCGGCGGCCCGTCCGAGTACGAGGTGGAGGCACGGCGCGGCGGCCTGACCGTCGGGATCGTCCTCTCCGAGGTCCCGCAGGATCCCGACAAGGACCCGAAGGGGATGCTGGCCGCGCTGGCGGCGCTGGTGCTGCAGCGGATCCCGGACGTGGGGAAGACCGACACGGGCATCGTGCACCAGGTCAAGTACGTGGTGTGGGGGTCCGGCGGGGCCGCGCTCCAGATCGTCTACAGCGACCCGGTGAACAGCAAGTCGGTGACGCTGAAGAACGTGAAGCTTCCCTGGCACAAGGAGTTCCCGATGCCGGACACCGGCAGCCAGCCGACGGCCGCGCTGTCGATCAGCGGTGCGATGGGGTCGCCGGCGGGTGTGCTCGGCTGCGAGGTCCTGGTCGACGGGAAGTCGGTGCAGAAGAAGGACCCGAGCTCCGGGATGACCTTCTGCGACGCGATGTACCACAGCTGATCGAACATGTGTTTGACCCGCTGGGTACAGTGGGGGCATGTTCCAAGGTTCGCTGCTGGACCGCGCCGACGAGACCGGCCCCCGCCCGCTGAGCGAGGCGCGGCGGACGCGGCTGGCCCACGGCGCCTGGATCGACGTGCTGCCCGCCTGGATCCCGGGCGCGGACGCGCTGTTCGAGCGGCTGTCCACGTCGGTCCCGTGGCGGGCGGAGAGCAGGCGGATGTACGACCGGGTCGTGGACGTCCCGCGCCTGCTGTCGTTCTACGACGAGGACGCCGAGCTGCCCGACCCCGTCCTCGACGCGGCGAAGGCCGCGCTGAACGCGCACTACGCGGAGGAGCTGGGCGAGCCGTTCCGCACGGCCGGGCTCTGCCTCTACCGGGACGGCCGCGACAGCGTCGCCTGGCACGGCGACCGGATCGGACGCGGCGCGAGCGCGGACACGATGGTCGCGATCCTGTCGGTCGGCGCGCCGCGTCCGCTGATGCTGCGGCCGCGCGGCGGCGGTCCCGCGATCAAGCGGGAGCTGGGGCACGGCGATCTGATCGTGATGGGCGGAAGCTGCCAGCGGACCTGGGACCACGCGATCCCGAAGAGCACCCGCGCGGTCGGTCCCCGGATCAGCATCCAGTTCCGCCCCCGCGGCGTCCGCTGAGACGGCGCCCGCTCACGGCGGCCGCTGACGGCGCCCGCTGAGACGGCGCCCGCGAACTCCGGTGGACGCGCGCGCCCCCGACGCGTGATCATTCAGGTATCCGTTCGGGGGAGGCGATGGACGTGACGATCTCGCTGGTCACCGGTGGGAACCGGGGCATCGGCCTGGAGGTGTGCCGGCAGCTCGCGGCGCGCGGGCACGAGGTGCTGCTCGGGGCGCGCTCCCCCGACGCGGCCGCCCGCGCCGCGAAGGAGGCGGGCGCGACACCGGTCCGGCTGGACGTGACGTCCGCGGCGGACGTCGAGCGCGTCGCGGCCGAGGTCGGGCGGCTGGACGTGCTGGTGAACAACGCCGCGATCACCTACGACACCTGGCAGCGGCCGTCGACCGCGGACCTGGACGTCGTCCGGGACGCGGCGGAGACCAACCTGTACGGGCCGTGGCGGCTGACGCAGGCGCTGCTGCCGGCGCTGCGGCGCAGCGCGCACGGCCGGATCGTCAACGTGTCCAGCGAGGCGGCGTCGCTCGCCGAGATGGGGTCCGGCACTCCCGCCTACACCGCGTCCAAGGTCGCGCTCAACGCGCTGACCAGGATGTTCGCGGCCGAGCTGCGGGCCGACGGGATCCTGGTGAACGCGGTCTGCCCGGGTTGGGTGGCGACCGACATGGGCGGACCCGGCGGGCGGCCCGTCGCCGACGGCGCGGCGAGCGTGGTCTGGGCCGCGACCCTGCCCGACGACGGCCCGACCGGCGGCTTCTTCCGCGACGGCCGCCCGCTCGACTGGTGACCCCGGTTCGCCCTGGTGACCCCGGTTCGCCGTGGCGCCCCCAGTTCGCCCCGATGACTCCGGCTCGCCTGGTAACCCCGGCTCTGCCGGTGATCCCCGCCCCCGTCGAGAGGACCGGCCATGACCCGCGTCGAACCGCTCGAAGCGATCACCGCGGCGACCCGCGCGCTGCTCGCGTCCGCCACCCGGCTCGGTGAGGCGGACATGCGCGCGCCTTCGCTGCTGCCCGGCTGGACGCGCGGCCACGTGCTCACCCACGTCGCGCGTAACGCCGACGGTGGCACCCGCCTCCTCACCTGGGCGCGGACCGGCGTCGAGGCGCGCGAGTACCCGAGCGCGGAGGCCCGCGCCGCCGAGATCGAGGACGGCGCCGGACGTCCCGCCGCCGTCCTCGTCGCGGACGTCCGCGCCAGCGCCGAGCGGTGGGCCGAGGCGTACCAGGCGATGCCGGACGACGCGTGGGAGCGGGTCGTCCAGTGGACGTCGGGCGCGCGGCACCCCGTCGCGCGGGCCACCGACGCGCGGCTCACCGAGGTGCTCACCCACCACGTCGACCTCGACGCCGGGTTCGGTCCGGCGGACTGGCCCGCCGACTACGTCGCCCGGATGCTCCCGAACATCGTCGCGTCGTACGCTCGCCGCGACGGGGCGCCGCGCCTGCGCGTCCACGCCACCGACACGGGCGCCGTCCACGGCGACGGCGACATCGCGGTGTCCGGGCCCGCGCCGTCCCTGCTCGGGTGGCTCATGGGCAGGACGGACGGCCGCGACCTCACCGGCGCCGAGGGCGTCGAGCTGCCGTTCCTCTACTGAGGCACCGCCGGGCACACCGTGCCGCGAGCGGGCGCCTTCAGCGAGATCAGGTAGCCGTCGATCGCGTCCCGCGTGCACGGGCCGCTGTTGTAGACGCCGTGGCCGGAGCCCGCGTAGGTGAGCAGCGTCGCCTTGGGGCCGATCTGGCGCGCGACGCTCCGCGCCCAAGTGTACGGGGTGGCGGGGTCGTGGACCGCGTTCAGCATCATGACCGGTGCCGCCGTCCGCACCTTGAGCCGGTGCTGCGGGTTCGCGACGGGCTTCGGCCAGCCGAGGCACGCCGTGAGGGCCATGACCGGGCGGGTGCCGTGCATGTCGGGCGCGATCCGCTCGCTGCGCCGGGAGAGCCGCGCGAACTCGTTGTAGTCGCGGATCGGCAGGTTCCAGTCGGAGCAGAACTGCGCGGTGAAGTTGTCGGTCCCGGTGCCCTCGGCGGCCTTCGCCGGGACGGGCTGGACGGGCTTGCTCGCCTCCAGCGCGGACAGCAGCGAGGCCAGCTTCTCCCAGTCGGGACCGTAGAACTGCTTGTACGTCACGACGAGCAGCTCGAACTCCGTCAGCGCGCGGCCCGGCGTCTGCGGGTCGGCGAGCACCCCGCGCGCGGCGCGGTCCCGCAGGTCGCGCAGGACGGCCCGGACGTCGCGGCCGTGCAGGGCGCAGCTCGCCGTCCGGTCGCACCACGCGGCGAACTGGTCGAAGGAGTCCTGTGCGGCGCCCATCTCGGCGCCGAGGAACGACTCGGCGGACCTTACGTCGTGGTCGATGACGCTCTCCAGCACCAGCGCGCGCACACGGCCCGGGTACGTCTCGGCGTACTCCGCGCCTAGAAGCGTCCCGTAGGAGCTTCCGTGGAAGCTGAGCTTGCTCTCGCCCAGCGCGGCACGGATGGCGTCCACGTCACGGACGGTGCTCATCGTGTCGGCGTGGTCGTAGAGCGGGCCGGTGCGCTCGCGGCAGTCGTCCCTGAGCCGCTTGTTGTAGGCGAGGGTCGCGTCGAAGTCCTTCCGGCTCTTGATGTTCGGGTCGGGACGTTCGGCGAGGAGCGCGGCCGAGCAGGTCACGGGGTCGCTGGCCCCGATGCCGCGCGGGTCGAAGCTGACGATGTCGAAGCGCTGCCGGAGCCGCTCGCTGAACCGGTCCATGCCGGTGGTGATCCGCTGGACGCCGGAGTCGCCCGGCCCGCCGGGGCCGAAGACCAGCGTGCCGATGCGGGCGGCCGGGTCGAGTGCCTTGCGGCGGGCGATGGCGAGGCCGAACGTCGGGCCGTCAGGGTGCGCCCAGTCGACGGGGAGCCGCAGGGTCGCGCACTGCGCCTTGCCGTCGTCGCCGCATGCCTTCCAGTCGAGGGTGGTATGGGCGCCCACCGAATCCGGCGTGGTGACCGCGGGCTGCGTCCTCGTCGTGTTCGCCGCGGGTGCCGTGTACGCGGCGGGTGCCGCGTCCGCCGACCGGGGCGACAGCGGGACGGCCGCGCCGGCGAGCACGAGGCCCGCCGCCGCTGCCGCGCCCATGGCGAGCCGCCTGTGCTTGCGCTGCATGGATGTCCTTCCGGGAGGGACGTGGAGAGGGGTCCGCCGGATCGGCGGAGGATCGTCCGGGGCGGCCGGGGACCGCCCGGCGGCCGGGGACCGCAAGATCACGCTAGGCCGCGCTCCCGGCGCGCGGCAGGGTGACCAGGGACGGTTCAGGGTGCGGTCAGGGACGCCTCAGGGTCGCCCGCCGAACGGCTCCGCCAAGACCCCGGGACGGAACCGGCACGGCCTCGGGACGGAACCGGCACGGCACGGCACGGCACCGCGACGGAACCGGCACGGCTCCGGCACGATCAAGGGGCACGGCTCCGGGACACGGTCCCGGCCGTCCCGGCGGCCGGTCCCCGGAGCCGTTTCGCGGCGTTGTCGGAATCCGCCCGTAAACGGCGTCCGCGATTGTGGCGGACGACAATTGTTGCGAGCGGTGGTCGGAATGAGTCGCGTGACTCAGCGGCCGTCCAGATCTCCGTTCCGGACGGAACGCAGGAGCGTCCGCCACTGCGCGGCGTCGAGCGCGAGCGTGCCGGCGGCGAGGTCGCGGGAGTCGCGGATCAGCACCGCCGGGCCCGCCGCCGCGACCTCCACGCAGTCGTTCTTGTCGCCGCTTCTGCTGCCCTTGCGCCAGTTCAGCGCGGCCCCCGGAGCCGACCGATAGACCATCCAGCAACCCTCCATTCGGTGCCGGCGGTACCGCCTCGCGACCGATCGGGCCGGGGGCACCCGTCGGCGAGAAGCCAAGCAGGGCACAGCGAACCACGACCTTGTGGAAATTTTCCCGATCACGAGTGTAAACGGTTCCAGTTATCCCGCCTACAAGGGAACACAAGATCACGCTGCGTGCTATGCGGGCCACTCGGGCCGGGGTTGGGGCCGGAAGGGCGTCACCTCCCGTCGCGGTCGATTCGCTCCACGGGAAAGGGGCGTCAGGCCATCAGGTCCTCGGCGGTCCGGCGGAGCAGCGCGATGGACTCCTCGGCGGAGAGCGCGTCGTCCAGCAGCAGCTCGAAGGTGTCGCGGTACTCGGTGATCCGGTCGTCCTCGCCGGTGATCATCGCGCTGCTGCCGGACCGGCCCTCGAGGAACAGCACGTCATCGAGGTCGCCGTCGAACTCCAGCAGGGTGAACGGCCCTTCGAGGCCGAGGTGCGCCCCCGCGCTGAACGGGATGATCCGGACGGTCAGCAGGTCGTCGGACTCGGCCTGGTCCGCGATGGCGCGCAGCTGGGCGGGCATGATCCCGGGGTCGGCCTTGATCCCGACATGGCGGCGGATGACCGCCTCGTCGACGATGTAGAGCTGGCGCGGCGGGTGCTCGCGCTTGGCCAGCTCCTCCTTGCGCTGCATGCGCAGCTTCACGCCCATCGCCCGCGCCTGCGGGGACACCTTGGCGGTCGCGAGGACCTCCGCGTACTCGCGGGTCTGCAGGAGCCCGGGGATCACCGAGCCGTGGAAGTGCCGGATGTAGGCGGCGCCGGCGGCGTACCCCACGTAGTTGAGGAAGTTCGGGTCGAACTCGCCCCGGTAGGCGTTCCACCAGGCCGGCTCGCGGGCGCCGCGCGCCAGCGCCTGCAGCCGCTCCTGGCGCCCCTCCGAGGTCACCTCGTAGACGTTGAGGAGGGCCTGCAGGTCGGTCCGGGTGATGGCGTTCTTGCCGCCCTCGACCCGGATGAGCTTGGACGGGGACCATTCGAGCTGCCGGACCACCTGCTCCTGCGTCAGCCCCTTCTCCTTGCGGAGGCGGACGAGCTCGGTGCGCAGCAGCGCGCTCTGGACGATGGGCCCCTGATCACTGGTCATATGACGGCTCACTCTGCGTAGTTGTCGCCACCTCACCGCATGCTACCTGGCAGAGAGCAAGATGTCAGGACGCATGCCAACACTCCGACACCTGACTCACCGGTCGAGCGGGGGTGTCAAGGCCCGATGTCCACGGCGACCCGGAATCTTCGGACGATCAGCAGGTTTCGGCGTGCTGTATGTCGGTAGACTATGTTGTAATGTGCTAGGTAGCAGAATAGCAGCAACCTTCCCGCAAGAGGGCGGCTCGCTACCTCATAACAGACACGATCCTGACACAGGGTGAAGACGCGGCGGGGGCCTCCGCGGCCGCCCGGTGGACGGGAGCGAGAACGGAACCGCACGACCCGGCGGCTCGGGCAGCGCCGCCGGACGGGGAGCACGGGGAGGCGATCCACGGAACGGCGCTTTTTCGGTAATTCCATAAGAACAGAAAGAGTCGCCCCCGCCTTCGGACGATCACCGGTTGCGAGCCAAGACGATCGGCCGAAAAGGCGGGAGGCGACTCCTCGGCACCGCCGGGCACCTCGCACCGGGTCTGCGGGCCCTCCTGCGCAGATGCGGGAACACCGTACTGACCTGGTGAAACGTGCTCTGCGGACGCCCCCAGTCTAACCGCGATCACGCGGCATGGGCCATAGGTGAACGCGACTTCGGCATCGGCCCGTCCTCTCCCGCCGCCCCCGGCACTGAGGACGCAATGGCACGGCGTTGCCCGGAGACGCGATTCGAGGCATGGGGTTCATCGACATGTCAGAAATACAGAACCGTCCCCCGACCTTTGTCTTTCTCCTCATTCACCGGCACTCCTCCCCGCACGTCCCGCCCCTTCCGTCCTGGAGCCCGCGCCCGGCCGCCGCCGGCCGGGCCGTCCCGAGGCGGGGGTGGTGATGGACGAGCGCACGCACGTGCACGACCCCGACGCCGCCGCGTTCTCCACGGCCGGCGCCGCCCTCCGCACAGCGGCGGGCGGAGCCACCCGGCCCGTCGTGTCCCACGCCGCCGCGGGCGGCACGGCGGGCTCCGTGGCACGGTCCGCGGCCGACGGGACGCCCCGCCCCGAGCGGGGCGGCCCGCGGCCTCCCGCGCGGCCGGGGTTCTGGGCCTCGCTCGCGCCGCTGGAGCAGGCCGCGTTCCTCGCGGCCGCGCACGACACCGAGTATCCGATCGGCGAGGTGCTGTGGCGCGAGGGCGACGCCGCCGACCACCTCCTCGTGATCCGCTCCGGCGCGGTCCGCATCTGCGTCGACCGGGACGGCGGCGAGCGGATCGTCGCGTTCCGCGGCCCCGGCGACATCATCGGCGAGCGCGCCGCGCTGCTGCTGCGGCGCCGGTCGGCGACCGTCGTCGCGGTCGACACCGTCCGCGCCCTGCGGATGACCACCCAGGAGTTCGCGGCCTACCTGACCGCGCACACGCGGGTGGTCGCCCTGGTGGAGAAGGAGGTGTACGACCGGCTCACCGAGCGCGTGTTCCCGCCGCAGGGGCAGGCCCGCACCGCCGCGACGGCCCTCGACCCGTACACCGGGACGAGCGCCTACGCCGCCATCACCCCGTACGACGACGACGGCGTCCTGTCCCCGTACGCCGCGTACGGGGAGTACGGCGCGAACGGCACGTCTGCTGCGCGCGCGCCGGAGCCCGCGCTGCGCGTGGTCCCTTCCTACTCACAGCCGACGCAGCCCATGTCCGTCCCTGTAGGCGCGTACGCCACCGCCCTGAAGGAGCCTCCAGCGCGACGGCCGTGGACGGGCCACATGTGCTCCATCATGTTCGTCGACATAGCGTCCTTCAGCGCGCCGTACCGCACCGACATGGACCGGCTTGAGGTGCGCCGGATCATGTACGAGCTGCTGTGGGAGGCGTTCGCGGACTCCGACGTCCCCTGGGACGAGTGCCACCGCGAGGACCGCGGCGACGGCGCCCTGATCATCGTCCCGCCCGAGACTCCGGCCGCCGCCGTCGAGCCGGTCGTCGCGCGGCTCGCCGCGTCGCTGCGCCGCCACAACCGGACCGCGCCGGAGGGCGTCCGCATCCAGCTGCGGGTGGCGCTGCACGTCGGGCCGGTGACCGCCGACCCGCAGGGCGTGTCCGGCTCGTCGGTGATCCACGCGGCCCGGCTGCTGGACGCCCGCCCGCTCCGCCAGCGCCTCGCCGAGACCCGCGCCGACCTCGCCTTCGTCGCGTCCGCGTTCGTGTACGAGACGGTGCTCGCGCACGCGCCCGGCCACGACGCCGCGCGCTACGCGCCGTTCACGTGCCGGGTGAAGGAGTCGCGGCTCAAGGGCTGGATCCGGGTCGCGGAGGGCGGTCCCCGCGACTGACCGGCCACCGCGCGGCCGCCGGGAACCGCCCCCTGATCGGCGCCCACGCCGCCGATCGGGCTCGCACGACCGACCGGGGCCGCGCGGCCGATCGGGCTCGGGCGGTCGGTCAGGGCTCGCGCGGGATGCGCAGGACGAAGCGGGCGCCGCGGTCGCTGTCCTCGACCTTCAGCGTGCCGCCGTGCGCCTTGGCGACCTCGCGGGCGATCGGGAGGCCGAGGCCGGTGCCGTTGGCGTCGCGGGCCTTGCCGGCCTTGAGCCGCGCGAACCGCTGGAAGACGACCTCGCGCTCCTCCTCGGCGATGCCGGCGCCGTCGTCCAGCACCTCCAGGACGGCGACGCCGTCCTCGTCGCGGACGGTGACGTCCACCTGCGACTCGGCGTGCCGCTCGGCGTTGTCCAGCAGGTTCGTGAACAGCCGGACCAGCCGCAGCCGGTCGCCGCGCAGCTGCACGCCCTCCTGGAGGTGCGGGACGATCCGCTTGCTGCGGTCCGAGCGGGCCAGCTCGATGGTGACCATGGCGGCGAGGTCGATCGTCTCGGTGTCCTGCCAGGCGCCCGCGTCCAGCCGGGCGAGCTGCAGCAGGTCGGTGACGATGGCCTGCAGCCGGTCCAGGGTCTGCAGGACGGCTCGGGCGGTGCGCGGCCAGTCGGTGTCGTCGGCGTACAGCAGCGCCTCCTCCAGCTGTGTGCGCGCGGCGGCGATCGGGCTGCGCAGGTCGTGCGAGGCGTCGGAGGTGAAGCCGCGCTGCTTGGCGAGCGCCGCGTCCAGCCGGTCGAGGGTCGCGTTGACGGCCTCGGCGAGCCGCCGGATCTCGTCCCGGTTCTCCGGCACGGTGACCCGCCGGCCCGACTTGCTCGCGGTGATCTCGGTCAGCTCGCGGCGGATCCCGTCGACGGGCGCGAGGGTGCGGTCGACGGTCCGCCACGTGCGGAGCGCGACCAGCAGCACCAGCAGCAGGCCCACGCTGATCACGAAGGTGATCAGCCCGCCGCTGACGAACCAGGGCACGTTCGGCGCGGCGGCGTAGACCTGCCACTCCCCGGACGGCAGCCGGACGGAGAAGTCGATCACCCAGTGGCAGCCGCGCAGGCCGGCCGGCGGGCAGAGCACCTGGGCGTCCTTGAAGCCGGTCGCGGCGCCCGGCCGGAACGTGGCCATCGGCGGCCCGGTCAGCACGCCCGGGGTCCCGGCGACCACGCCGTTCCGCGCGTCCAGCACCTGGACGGCGATGCCGTGCGGCGCGCCGACCTGGCCGTGCACCGGCCGCCGGCGGAACTCCTCGGCGACCCTCATCGCGGCGGAGAGGGCCTGGTTGCGCTTGTACTCGGTGGCGCGGCCGCGCACCCCGACGACGATCATGGCGATGAGCACGGCGCAGATCAGGGCGGCGACCGTCGCGGCAATCACGGTCATCCGCACCCGTATGGACCATGTGCGCCGTCCGTACACCCGACCTCCCGCAGGTGAGGTAATCACCCGCTGGACCGGATTCAGTCCTCGCGCCGGGCGCCCGGCACCCAAGAGAGACAAAAGAAATGGTTGCCCATGACCAGCCGCTGACCTGCGAGGATGATGTTCTCACCTGCCGCGGCGAGATCGTTCGCGGCTGCCCGGCGCGGCGGCGGGCCGATCATCAGCCGGCCGGTCGCGGGCCGTCCGATCATGGGCCGGGCGGTCGCGGGCCGGTCGATCACGGGCCGGGCGGTCGCGGGCGCACAGGACCGCCGCCACGGCCGCCACCGCCAGCAGCGCCGCCGCCGACGTCCACAGCGCGTGGTGCAGCCCCCGGACGAACGCCGCCGCCTCCCCCGGGTCCAGCCGCCCCGGCGCGCCGCCGCCCGGCAGGCCCGCGTAGACCAGGGCGCCGAGCACCGCGACGCCGAACACCTGCCCCACCTGCCGCAGCGCGTTCGTCACCGCCGACGCCATCCCGGCCCGCGACGCGTCCACCGCCGACATCGCGATCGTGGTGACCGGCGTCCCGCACAGCCCGATCCCCGCGCCGAGCAGCGCGAAGTCCCACCAGACGGCGCCCGTCCCGGTGCCCGGCGCGAGGCGCAGCAGGCCGAGCGTCGCGCCGCCGCCGACCAGCAGGCCCGCGACTAGCGGCGCCCGCTCCCCCACCCGGTGGACGAGCCGCCCCGACAGCGTCGCGGCCACCGCGTAGGCGACGCCGATCGCCGACACCTCCAGCCCCGCGCCGACCGGCGAGCGGCCCTGGACCTGCTGGAAGAACGCGCTGAAGTAGACGATCGCGCCGACGAACGCGAAGAACACCACGAGCGCCACCAGGTTCGCGGCGGCGAACCGGGGCCGCAGGAACAGCGTCACGTCCACCAAGGGCTGCGGGGCGCGCCGCTCCCACCAGGCGAAACCGGCGAGCGCGGCGGCCCCGCCGGCGAAGGCGAGCAGGACGGGCGCCGACGTCCAGCCCTCGTCCTGCCCCTGGATGGCCGCGAACGCCGGCAGCGCCACCCCGGCGGTGGTCAGCACGGCGCCCGGCCAGTCGAACGGCCCGCGCGCCGCGTCCGGCCGGGGGACGCGCGGGACGAACCGTCCGGCGGCGGCGACCAGCACGGCGGCGAGCGGCACGTTCAGCAGGAACACCCACCGCCAGCCGAGCCCGGCGACGATCACCCCGCCGAGCGGCGGCCCGACCGCCAGCGCGAGCCCGGACGCGGTGGACCACAGCCCGATCGCCATCGCGCGGCGCCGGCCGTCCTCGAACACCGTCCTGACCAGCGTCAGGCTGCCCGGCACCAGGAGCGCGGGGCCGAGGCCCTGCAGGACGCGCCCGGCGAGGAGCGGGCCGGTGGCCGGGGCGAGGCCGGTGACCAGAGAGCCCGTGCCGAACACCGCCGTCCCGGCCATGAACAGGCCCTTGCGGCCGAGGCGGTCGCCGAGCGTGCCGCCCGCGACGAGGAGGCTCGCGTAGACCAGCACGTAGGCGTCCACGACCCACTGCAGCGCCGCGGGCCCCGCGTGCAGGTCGCGCCCGATCGTCGGGAGCGCGACGCTGACGACCGTGGTGGACACGACGGCGAGGAACAGCCCGACGGCCGCGACCGCGAGCGTGCCCCACGCGTCCGCCGGTGCCGCCGGCGCGGACGCCTCCGCCGAAACGGGAGATTCTGCGCGCATGCCATCAGCGTGCGTCCCGAGTCGGCCAGAAGTCCAAGAGCTGGATGGTCTCGCTGTTAGCATCCCCGGTTATGGAGCTTCGCCAGCTGGAGTACTTCGTGGCGGTCACCGAGGAGGCGAGCTTCACCAAGGCGGCCGCGAAGCTGCACGTCGCGCAGCCCGGCGTCAGCGCGCAGATCCGGCAGCTCGAACGCGAGCTCGGGCAGCCGCTGCTCGACCGCTCCGGGCGGACCGTCCGGCTGACCGAGGTCGGCGCCGCCGTCCTGCCCTACGCGCGGGCCGCGCTCGCCGCCGTCGAGGGCGCGAGGCTGTCGGTGGACGAGCTGACCGGCCTGCTGCGCGGGCACGTCACCATCGGCACCATCGACTGGATCGCCTCCCTCGACCTGCCCGGCCTGCTCGCCGGGTTCCACCGCGACCATCCCAACGTGGAGATCACCGTCGTCCAGGACGAGTCGGCGTCGCTCGCCGAGGCGCTGCTCGCCGGGCGCACCGACCTCGCGTTCCTCAGCCTCGGCGCCGAGCCGCCGCCCGGGATCGCCGTCCAGCCCGTCATCGAGCAGGACCTGTTCGCCTCGATGTCCCGCGACCACCCGCTGGCCGGGCGCTCGTCGATCACGCTGCGCACGCTCGCCGAGCAGGACCTCGTCAGCCTGCCGAAGGGCACCGGGCTGCGCGCCGTCCTGGACGAGGCGTGCGCGGCCGCCGGCCTGCGCCCGCGGATCGCGTTCGAGGCCGGCGAGCCGCCCGTCCTCGCCCAGCTCGCCGCGCACGGGCTGGGGGTGGCGGTCCTGCCGGAGTCCGCCACCGCGATCCGGGCGGACGAGCTGGCGTCGATGCCGATCGTCCGGCCCCGGCTGCGCGGCCGGATCGCGCTGGCGTGGCGGGCGGAGGGGCCGCGCGGCCCGGCGGCGCGGGCGCTGATCGCACGCGCCCGAGCCGCGCTGCCCTCCCTCTCTTGAAAGCGGTGCCGTCTTAGGCGCTCGCCTTGAGGACGGTGTGCAGGACGTCCGGCTTGTTGGTGACGACGCCGTCCACCCCGAGATCGACCGCCTTGGCCATCTTCGTCTTGCTGTTGACGGTCCAGGTGAGCAGCCGCAGGTGCGCGGCGTGCACCTGCTTGACGTAGGACTTCGTCAGTTCGCCGTAGGACGGGTTGACGAGGTCCGCGTACGCGGCGACCTTCTTCAGGTCCTTCGCCTTCGGCATGCCGAGCAGGGCCGTCGGGACGCCGGGCAGGTCCTTGTGGAACCGCTTGACCGACGGCCAGTCGAACGACTGCACCACCAGCCGGCTCTGCGCGGGCGCGCCCTTCGCCCCGAGCCAGTACGGCCGGTGCCGCTTGAGCGCCGCGGCGACCCGCCCCTCGATCCCCGGGTACAGCGCGGGACTCTTCAGCTCCAGCAGCATGCCGGCGCCGGTGCCGCCCATCGCGCCCAGCACCTCGTCCAGCGTCGGGACGCGCTCGCCCTTGTACTTCTTGGCGTACCACGACCCCGCGTCCAGCTTCTTGATCTGCTTGAGCGTGAGCTGCGAGACCTTCCAGGGCTTCAGCTTCGGGTAGACGTGCTCCACGTCGGTCGTCCTCGCCAGCGTGGAGTCGTGCATGATGACCAGCTTGTGGTCCTTCGTCTGCTGGACGTCGAGCTCGAACATGTCCGCGTGCCGGGCCCTCGCCTGCTTGAACGACGCGATGGTGTTCTCCGGCGCGTACTCGGACGCGCCGCGGTGCCCCACGTCGAGGACCCTGTGCGCCGCCGCCTCCCCCCGGGCCATCGGGACGACCGGGACGACGGGCACGGGAGCGAGGGCGGTACGGGGCGGGAGGAGGGGAGTCGGTTCGGCGGCGGCCGCCGTCGCGGAACCGGTGCTCACGGCCGCGGTCAGGACGACCGTGAACGCGAGACCATGCCGACGGGACATTGTCACCTCTCGGGGAGCCGGGGGTTGCCTGCCCTCGACCATCGATCCGGCCGATGACACCCGGGTTACGAGTCAGTAGCAGACCATGTACACAGGGTGACATTACGCAACCGGAGCGTGCGATACGAGCCGGACACGGCCATTTCCCCAGATCGACTCACGCGTCGCCTTGCGGCGGTTCCTCTCGCGGCCCCGCCCCGCCCGACCTCGCGCTCTTCGCCGCCTTCGCCAGCACCAGCGCCCCCAGCAGCACCCGCCCCCCGCGCCGGAACGGGCGCAGCGGGCGCGGGAACCGGACGCGCCGCGGCTCCTCCGCGTCCGGCGCCGGCGCCGGCTCCGGCACCACCGGCGCCCTCGGCGGCCTCGGCGCGCCCAGCCGGGTCGGGCGGCTCCGCCCCCGCAGCGTCACCGACCTGCCGAACTCCCACTCGTCCGACTCCGCCAGGTGCGCCAGCTCCACCACCGTCCCGGACGCCAGCACCCGCCCCGGCGACGTCTTCGCCAGGTCGCTCAGCCGCGCCGCCTCGTTCACCGGGTCGCCGATCACCGTGTACTCGAACCGCTGCTCGGCCCCGATGTAGCCGGCCACCACCGGGCCCGCCGACACGCCGATCCCCGCGTCCAGCGTCGGCACCTCCGCGCGCAGCCGCACCGCCAGCTCCCGCGCCGCGCCGAGCGCCCCGCCCGCCGAGTCCTCCAGCTCCGTCGGCGCCCCGAAGATCGCCAGCGCCGCGTCCCCCTCGAACTTGTTGATCCACCCGCCGTGCCGCGCCACCACCGCCACCACCACGCCGAAGAACCGGTTCAGCAGCCCCACCACCTCGTCCGGGCCGCGCGTGTCCGCGAGCCGCGTCGACCCCGTCAGGTCGACGAACAGCACCGCCACCTCGCGCGTCTCACCGCCCAGCTCGATGTCGCCGCGCTCCAGCGCCAGCCCCGCGACCTCCTCGCCGACGTGCCGGCCGAACAGGTCCCGCAGCCGCTCGTTCTCCCGTAACCCCGCCACCATGTGGTTGAAGCCCGCCTGCAGCTGCCCGACCTCGCTCGCGTCGTACACCGCCACCTCGGCGCCGAGGTCGCCCCGCTCCACCTGCGCCATCCCCGTCCGGACGGACTTGATCGGGTCCGCGATCGCCCGCGTCGCCATGTACGTCACGTACATGCCGACCGCGATCGCCACCCCGCCCAGCCCGAGGATCGTGATCGCGAGCTGGGTGACGTCGATGTCCGGCGCCGCCAGCGCCGCCACCGCCACGCAGATCAGCCCGAACACCGGGATCGCCGTCCCGAGCGCCCACGCGAGCATCACCCGCGTCGTCACCCCCGGCAGCCGGAACCTGCGCGGCCGCTCCGCCGCCAGCACCAGCGCCGCCGCCGGACGCAGCAGCCGCTCCGACAGCAGGTACACGATCGTGCAGGTCGTCGCCGCGCCGAGCAGGCACGTCAGGCCCGTCTTCACCGCCAGCCGGCCGGTGAACAGCACCACGTCCAGCGCCGCCCAGCCCGCCGCGCCGACCCCCCACAGCGCGCCGACCAGGAACGTCAGCCGGAGCGGCCCCAGCAGGACGGCCCGCCCCTCCGCCTGGTCGGGCATATGGCCGCCCCGCACCAGGCTCACCACCGGACGCCACAGCCACAGCCCCGCCAGCAGCGCGACCGGGCCCGCCACCACCGGATAGCCGAAGAACGCGATCGCGTTCACCAGGTGCACGTGCTCCGGATCGCGCAGCGGCGGGTCCGGCACCACGAACGTCGCGAACAGCAGCACCACCAGGCCGCCGACGATGTTCGCGACCACCACCACGACCGCGAGCACCCACCGGACCCGCACCTCGAGCCTCGTCCGGGGCACCCCGGGGAGAAGTCCGCGCGCCACCGTCCTGGACACCTGCGCCTCCGTCCCGGGGTCCCACGGAAATCATCGCACTAGGCGGTGGTGCTCTCCTCCGCGATCGCGACGTCCGCCGGCGCCCGCCGCTGCGAGCTCCGCCACACCAGCGGCCACCCCGCGAGGACGAGCACGAGCCACCCCGCCATCACGTACAGCGCGACCCGGGTGTCCGCCTCCCACGCGATCGTCACCGTGACGAACGCGAAGAA
Organism: Spirillospora sp. NPDC000708; assembly: GCF_040299565.1. NCBI lineage: Bacteria > Bacillati > Actinomycetota > Actinomycetes > Streptosporangiales > Thermomonosporaceae > Spirillospora > Spirillospora sp. NPDC000708. The sequence continues at coordinate 66,482 of NZ_JBEPCJ010000021.1, read as the reverse complement.
GGCCAGCACCAGCCAGTTGGTGTACGGCGCCCACGGCATCCGGTACGGCGCCCTCGGCAGCAGCCCGGCCGCCGCCTTCCGCCGGTACGCCATGTGCGCCACCAGGATGACGCTCCACACCAGGATCGCGCCACCCGTCGACACCGAGGTGATGTACTCGAACGCCTTGTCCGGCACGACCGCGTTGATCACCACGCCGACGCCCATGACGAGCGCCGAGATGACGACGGTGAGCACCGGCACGCCCCGCCCGTTCAGCCTCGCCAGCGCCTGCGGCCCGTCCCCGTTGACCCCGGCCGTCCGCAGCATCCGCGACGTCGAGTACAGGCCGCCCGCGTTGCACGACGACAGCGCCGCCGTCAGCACCACGAAGTTGACGATGTCCGCGCCGCCCGGAATGCCGATCTTGTCGAACGCCAGCACGAACGGGCTCGCGCCGCCCTTGAACGCCGTCCACGGCACCACCGCCATGATCACCAGCAGCGACAGCAGGTAGAACAGCGCGAACCGGACCGGCAGCGCGTTGATCGCCCGCGGGATGTTCTTCTCCGGGTCCTTCGCCTCGCTCGCCGTCACCCCGACCAGCTCGACGCCCAGGTAGGCGAACATCACCATCTGCAGCGTCATCAGCGTCGGGCTGATCCCCTCGGGGAAGAACCCGCCGTGGTCCCACAGGTTCGCGACGCTCGCCGACCTCCCCGCGTCGCTGAACCCGAAGGCCAGCACCCCGATCCCCACCAGGATCATCATCACGATCGCCGCGACCTTGATCATCGCGAACCAGAACTCCAGCTCGCCGAAGAGCTTCACGGAGATCAGGTTGACCACGAACAGCACGACCAGCGCCACCAGCGCCGTCTGCCACTGCTCGACCCCCGGGAACCACTTCTGGACGTACTTCCCGGCGGCCGTCAGCTCGGCCATCCCGGTCGTCACCCAGATGATCCAGTACGTCCACGTCGTGGCGTACCCCCAGAACGGGCCCAGGAACTCACGGGCGTACCCGGCGAAACCCCCCTCCGCGTGCCGGTAGGTGAGCAGCTCACCGAGCGCCCTCATGACGAAGAACAGCATCAGTCCCGCGACGGCATAGGTCAGCACGAGGCTCGGGCCGGCCTTGGCGATGTTCTCCCCGGCGCCGAGGAACAGCCCCGTGCCGATGGTGCCGCCGATGGCCAGCATCTGGATCTGGCGGGTTCCGAGCCCGCGCTGATAGCCGTCCGCTTGGTCTGGGAGCTTTGCGACCACGCGTTCCTTGCCTCTCACGTCGACGGCCGCCCCTCAGGGGACGGCTCTGGCCCGGTCAGACTAGGAACCGGACCCCCGAAAGCGAAACACACCCCATACGCTCCGTGTCCCCCCGTCCTCCCCCATCCCGCCCGCCTCACTCGCCGCCGTTAACGAGTTGGCGCCGTCCTCGGGCATCGCGTATGCTCTCGGACGTCGCCAAAGACCGGCAGCCCAGCCGGTCGGGCCACCGCCCCGAAGCCGCTAAGCTCGAGGCAAGCAAGGTCCTGTGGAGCAGCTAGGAGTGCTCGCCACCCTGTCAAGGTGGAGGCCGCGGGTTCAAATCCCGTCAGGACCGCCAGACGCGCCGACGCGCGTCCTGGGCAGGTAGCTCAGTCGGTACGAGCGTCCGCCTGAAAAGCGGAAGGTCGGCGGTTCGACCCCGCCCCTGCCCACCCTGGTCCTCTGACCAGCGGAAACATCGGTAACGGATTGATCACTTCCGGTGTACACCGCTTGAACAGAGGAAAACTCTCACTCCAATGGGTACCGCGCGTACGCGGCGTCCGAAGGACCTCCGAGCAGGCGCCTTCCAGCCCGCGATCAACTCGTTCACCCTGCATCTCAACGCCGAGGGGAAGTCCCCGAAGACCGTCCGCACCTACGCCGAAGCGGCGCAGTGGTTCGCGGCCGAGCATCTTCGACGCAACACCGACCACACCGACTGGGACGACGTCACCGCCGACGACGTCCGCGCCTGGACAGTGTGGCTGCTCAACACCTACTCCGACAGCTACGCCAACAACCAGTACCGGGCGCTGCAGCAGTTCTTCAAGTGGTGGTCCACCGACGAAGAACTGCCCAACCCCATGGCGAAGCTCCGCCCACCCGCCGTCGGTGAAAAGGTCGTCCCGGTCTTCACCGACGACGAACTCACCAAGCTCCTCAAGCACTGCGAAGGAAAGGCCTTCACCCAGCGCCGCGACTTCGCCATCCTGTCGCTGTTCAAGGCGACCGGCCTGCGGCTGTCCGAACTCGCCGGCATCATCTACGACGCCGACGACCCCGACCGCAGCGACCTGGACCTGATGCGCCGCGAACTCCTCGTCACCGGTAAGGGCAACAAGCAGCGCATCGTCCGCTTCGGGCACCCGTCCGCCCGAGCCATCGACCGCTACATCCGGGTGCGCGCCAAGCACACCTACGCCTCCAGCCGGCACCTGTGGCTGGGCACCAACAACCGTCCACCCATGACGGCCAACGGCATCTACCAGATGGTCGTCCGCCGCGGCGAGGAATGCGGCGTCGCCGTCCACCCGCACAAGTTCCGCCACCACTTCTCCCACACCTGGCTCGACAAGGGCGGCGCCGAAGGCGACCTCATGGAACTCAACGGCTGGTCATCACCCCAGATGCTCCGCCGCTACGGCCGCAGCGCCGCCAGCACCCGAGCCCGCCGCACCTACGACCGCATCATGGAGGACTGACCAACGGCACGACGAAGCCCCGGCGCGGCGCGCGCCGGGGCTTCGCTGTAGGTCAGCCCTTCTTCCTCACCTGCGCCGACCGCTTGGCCAGCCGCAGCATGTAGGCCCGCTTGGCCAACTCGGCCCGCCGCCGTCGCTCCTCCACCGGAAGCACGCCCTCCGGGTCAACCTCTCGCTCGAACCGCGCCAGGAACGCGTCCCGCCCCGGCTTCGTACGCTGCTTCCGATCCCCAGTCTTGCTCCAGGACACCAGCACAGCGATCCGCTTGTCGATCCCCGCCACAGTCCCCCTGTCCAGCGTTGTGTATGAGCAGAGCTGTCTCCCTTCTGCCGCTGACGCTTCGGTCGGTCGCCTGGCTGCCGTCGTGTGGCTTCGCGGCGTTTAGGCGCCATTGCCTTAAGGCGACTACCCGACGATGCATTGCACAACAGCGACGGTCAACGTCCGCATAAGCAAGCGTGTTGCACTCACCTGACGTGCATATCCGACGTTCCCGTTATCTCATTGTTCGCCTTATCTGCCCCGCGGCTGGCGGTCGTCCGCGAGTCGGCCTGACCCCGTCCGCTCGTCCGCCGCACGGCGGACGAGCCGTCCGCAGTTCGGCCGACGCCGTCCACGCTTCGGCCGACGCCGTCCGCGCGAGCGGCAGCCGTCCGGCCCCCGGACGAAGCGGCGGGGGAGGGCTCCCGCTCCCTCCGCGCTCCTGACGGAGCGTTATCAGCGTTGTCCCGCTGAGGGAGTCTCAGTTCCCATCTCGGCCCCTGCTCACGCTTGCTCTGGAGGGATGGCGGTTCTGCGTCCCGTCCTGTCGCCAGAATCCGAGGTCAGCCGACCTGCCTGCGGACAGCATCGCATCCGGGATCGCGCCCGATCCCCCGGCCTCACGGCAGAGCACCACGCTCGGTGCGCTTTAAAGGCACGAAATCCATATCTTGCCCCGCGCAGCCTGCGGCGGGCGGGCATCAGGTGCCCCCTACAGTCGTGCAGGCAGCACCGCCAACCCCAGGCGGGGCAAGAAATGGATAACGCACGTCTTATGCGATGGAACCGGGCGCGGCTCCATCACTGACGGCCTTCCGGCCGATCCGAGCTCTCTGGCCTCTTCATGAAGGCCAGGTGGCGTGACGGCGGACCTCCAAGTTGGAGGGCTGGCTTAGATCGCGTCGCCTGTTCGCAGGAGGTTGGCGAGGATGGTGGTCGCCTCGTCGAGCTGGTCGTTGGGAAAGTGGATCTGGGCCCAGGCGGAGAGTTGGACGCCATTGTCGTCCGCGAGCAGGTACACGTAGCTCTCCCAGGCGTCCGGACGGGTCCAGCGGTTGAAGCGATCACGAAACCGGGGGTGCTCGGCGAGGCGCGCGAGCATGATTCGGCCGTCTTCGACGGGCATCTTCAGCCAGGCCTGGCCTCGGTAGTACTGGCCGAAGCGTTCGCGTCCGGCACCGTCACCGCTGAGAGCCGTGGACTCGCCGAGGTCCTGGCAGCACCCGACCGTGCGCAGTCCCATCGCCCAGAGCGCCTGGACGAGCGGAACCATCTTCAGGTCGATGTCCGCGGCGCCTCCCTCGGGGAGAGCGAGTCGTGTGGACGGATGGACGTTGCTCACTGCGTCAGGCATCGCGCTGCCTCCGTCAGGTGCCTCAAGACCGTGCGCTGAGTCGCCGCGTCGTTTGCAGGATCGGGCATCCAGCGGACGCATTGCTGGAGGTACCACTCGCAGATCCATACACGGTGCCAGCCACCGGCCCACTCCTCAGCGGGCAATCCCCCGCGCTCTGAGGCAGCATGCTCGCTTCCGCCCGCCGCGATGTAGGCGCGAATCATTCGGGCCACGGCTTCGGTGTCGAGCGGTTTCGGAGTGTCCTCCCAGGACGCCAGGTCCAGCAGGCCAGGCCCGTTGAAGGCTCTCGCCCAGTCGAGGATCTTCACACCGGTTGCGCCGACGTGCAGGGATGTGGGGTGGAACTCGCTGTGACACAGCCCGTACGGCGGGATATCCACACCCTGTGCACGGCGTTTGCTGACGGCGTCGAGTCGCTCCAGAAGTTCTCGGATCTCGGCGGTGTTCGTCCATCGTCCAGCCGAGCGCAGCATTTCCAGCCAGCGATGAGCACGGCTCGGCAGAGCAGCCAGAGCGGCAGCATCGAGGGCAGCGAGGCCGACCATTGGCGGACAGCGGTGCACCTGGACGGCCGCCTCCGCTCCGACGCTCATCGGAGCGTCCTCGTCCGGCGCCGGTCCCAGGTCTTCCAGCAGCATGGCGAGATGACCGTCCTCGGTACGGGTCGCGGCGAGCACCGCAGGCACAGGCACGCCGTGGACCTTCGCGTACCGCAGTACCTCAGCCTCCTGGGTGAACGGCTCACGCGCCGTCTTGCAGATGACCGAGCCACCGTCCGCAAGGCGAACCCGCTCGACTGCCGACATGTCCCAGATGTGGAGCGGCTCCCGGCTGACCGGACGAGTCACCAAACCCGCCGACGTGATCAGTGCGTGCAGGACCCCCGAGGGGGCGGACAGCGTGTCCGCCCCCTCGGGCCCGTAGTCGTCACCGGCCACACGACTCCACCCGCTCGATCCAGTCATCCCCGAACTGTGCCAGCTCGCGGTGGAACTCGGCGAGGTCCGCGCCAAACGGCACGACGCACCCGCCGCGCATGTCCGCCTGGGACTGGCACCCGTGCACGAGCTTGCCGCCCAGTGCGGCGTTGGCCTTGACGGCCTCGACGCGCCGGGCCTCGTCGAACCAGGTGCCGTGGTACAGCTCGTCCAGGAGCTGGGCGCCCTCCTGGTCCAGTTCGTAGACGACCTTGCAGGCGATGGGGAACATCCACGCCGGCCCGACGTTGGTGATCGTGCCGTCCTTCTCGACCCGGTTGAGGGCCATGAGCGTGCAGCACTCGCGCAGCATCCGTAGGTGCTCGCTGCGGACGCCGAGCGCCGCCAGGCCTCGGTCGTTCAGGTGTGCGTCGCGGAACTGCCAGGCGTTGACCTTCCACGCCACCCGCAGGACCTCGGCCGGGTCGTCGGTGATCCTGCCGTGGGCCTTGACGTACTCGAGGGCGATCTGCTCGATGGTCGCGTCGGACGTCTCGACCGCCGGGAGCAGCTCGGTCTCGATGCCGACCCAGTCGCAGACGAGCCAGGTGGGGTTCTCGTACCGGAAGAAGTAGGCCGCCGGGTTGATGGTGAGGCGGGTGCCGTCCACCGTGACGCCGTCGATCTTGTTCCAGCCGGAGTGGAACGGCTCGGGCATCGTGACGTCGATGATCGGGACGGGTTGGGCCAGCATGGTGCTCACGACTTCTCCTTTGAGTCTTGCGGCACTGATGGCGAGCGAACTGCGGCCCGGGTGTCCTGGGAGCCTGCTGTCGATGCCCCCCGCCATCCGGGCCGCCGTTCGGCGGGGCACTGCTCCGCATCAGCAATCAGTGGGCGTAGGCCCCTGCGACCGAAGAACCACCTTCCTTTCTGCACGGCGGAGCCCAGGTGCTACGGGGCATGCCGCGTGGGCCGGGGAGTGGGCCTCCGGACGGGGCGATTCCTCGGGGGCTGGAAACCCCGTCCGGAGGGGATTCGAGCCTCCGGACGGCGACAAGGCAGCGCACCGCGTGCCAATCGCCGTCCGGAGGGCCTCCCTCTGCACCGCCGCTCGCCGGTAGGCAGCGCAGAAGAGAGGTGCTTGCTACGGGGCGTCCGGCCGGCTCCCGCACGGAACGGCCGGCTCCAGGGACAGCTCTCCCATCAGAGACCAAGCCTCGCTGAGACCGAGCCGCGGTTCACCGTCGCTCATCATGGTGCGGCCTCCAGCAGAGCCCAGACGCATTTCCAGCCACATACGGAGCCATAGCCCCATTTCGCGGACAACTGCGCCACGATGTTCAGGCCCCGACCGCCTTCCTCGCCGATATCCGGCAGCCGGGGGCGCGGAACCTCGTTCGGCAGTGCGTCCCACACCTCAAGGAGGATTCGACCACTGTCGGCGTAGAGTTTGAGCTTGATGCGACTGGACGTCAGAAAATCGCGCGCAACGAATGTTAGGCGCTTTTCGGTCTCCAGGATCGCGTTGGTGACCAGCTCGCTCACGATGACGCACGCGTCGTCGACCAAGCTCGTATGCCCGAGATCGTGCAGCGCTCTCGCGACAGCCCGTCTGGATCGACTGACCTCAGAGCGGTCCACGGTGAGGGCCAGCTCCAGATAGGGCGGTCTCGTCGCTGTCACGGTCGTCATCGCCTGTCCTTGTCACGCGTCGTTGCGCATTGGGCGTCCGGTTTGGTTACGTGACAGCAAGAAACCACTGCACAAGGCGCAGTTGCTAGGGAAGACTGAATGACGTGGGCGGTCGCCGGCGGACGTGAGCGGATGCCGCCCAGTTGAGGCGTTCGGACGGAGTCGAACCGATGCGCGATGATGAAGGTCGAATGGAACTGGCCGACAAGATCCGCTTACTCCTGGAACGAAAGATCTGGTCTCAGAACCACCTCGCGAAAGAGATGCGAGACCTCGCCTCCCCCAAGGAACGCGCCCAGCTTCCGGGTCTCGACTCGATGGCCCGCCGGATCCGCGCCCACCAGCGCGGCGAGCCGGTCGGCCCCGTCTACGCCGAGCTGTACCGACGCCTCTTCGCCCGCCACACCGACCTGTTCGCCTCACCGACCGTCCCCGCGTCCGAAGACCACATCGACCCACTCGTACTCGCCTGGACAGTAGGAAGGCTCAACCAGCGCGTGGACCGCAGAACCCTGCTCCAACTCGCCGCCGTCACCGCGGCAGGACCCTCCGCACTCGAACCAGCCGAGCGCCTGCTGAGAGCGCTCACCGGCCGGAACCGTCCCGACGACGAGACCGTCAAGCACCTCGAAGACCGCACCAGGGGCTTCCACCGCCTCGAAGAACACTGGCCGGCACGCAAGCTCTACCCCGCCCTGCTGACCCACATCGGCGAGATCAGCTCACTTCTCGAAACCATCCGATCCGAAGACCTACGCCACCGTCTTGCCGTCACCGCCGGCGAATCAGCAGTACTCGCCGCCTGGTTCGCATGGGAACTCGGCGACCGCCAGCGCGCCGAACGGCAAGCCCGCCTCGCGGGAGTCGCCGCCAAGCAGACCGGCGACGTCGCCACCGCCGCCTGCATGAGCGGCTACCAGACCTACATGACCGGCGGAAACCACAACGCAGCCGTCACCCTCGCCACCAACGCCCTCCGGCGCCTGGGCGACGCCGATCCCGCCACCCGCGCCTGGCTCCTCGCCCGCAAAGCCGAGGAATCCGCCCTCATCGGCGACCACCGAGCAGCCCTGGAAGCCATCCGCGAAGCCGAAGACGTCTATACCACCGCCGACATCAACGCCCGCCCCTGGACGTGCTTCGTCGACCCGACCCGCTTCGCCTCCATGACGCTCTCGGTCTACTCACGCATCGCCCAGGAAGACCGCGCGATGGGAGCAAGCCAACAGGTCGCAGCCTCTGTCGGCCCGTCCACAGAGATCAAGAAGCTGTGCGTCGTCCAAGCCGACATGGCACTGGCCCACTACCGCCTCGGCGACGTCACCGAGGCCGTCCGCTACGCCCGCTCATCCCTCGAAGCGACCACCGCCATGGCCGCCCCGCTCGGCTGGGACCGCCTCGACCAGGTCGTGGACGAGTTCGCCGGCTCTCGCGTCCCGGCAGCCGATCAGTTCCGTACCGAGTACGCCGCTACACGTCCGAAGACGGCGTCGCCGTCTCTTCTCTGATCCATGTCAGATAGTCCCCAAGCCCTCCAACGATCGGCACCGCCACGATCTCCGGAGTGTCGTACGAGTGCGCAGCCTTCACCCTGGCCACCAGCTCGTCGAGCCGCTCCTCGGTCGTCTTCATCACGACCGAGTACTCCTCATCCCTCTCCAACTTCCCCTGCCACCAGTAGGCCGACGTCACCGGCCCGCTGATCTGCGCACACGCCGCCAGCCGCCCCTCGACCGCCGCCTGCACAACCTTCTCCGCTTCCTCACGACTGCCCGTCGTCACATGCACTTCAAGGTTCTGCGCCATACCCGGACCCTAACCACCAATCCCCCACCACCACACCGCGCGCCGGCATCCCGCCGCCGCTATCACGGCGACGCCTCAACGAAGCTCACCCCCTCTGCCATCGGCAGTCGAGCCGGAGGCCCACAACGCCCGGAAGCTCGTCCGAGGTGAGCATGATCGGCGGCTACGCGGGATCCGGCAAGACAGAGCTCGCCCGCTTCCTGTCCAACCTGTCCGGCCGGGGCTTTCCGGGACAAGGACGCCTTCGCCCGCCGCCTGGCCGAGCACCTACTGATCTCGTCGCACGGCACCCCACTCGACCGCCACACTGACCATTACCGTCCCAAGGAAACTCGCCCACCGGGACATTTACACCGCTGGCCTCAACACCGACGACCCGTCCAAGGCCGCACACCTCACCATCGACGATCCCCTAGGGCAACCGTCAGCCCAAGCGAACGCGCCGCCCCCTCACCAAGCTCATCCATAGCCGCAGGTCATCCAGGCAGTCCCCGTGCTGGATGAGAACTTTTTCTAGTCTTCAAGGGCGCCGCTACGCGTCGCCAAGCCGGACCACGGTGCGGGCATGCGGCCTCTTCGGGCCGGTCCCGCCGCGTGGTCCGACTCCTCATCGCTCAAGTGACCGTTCGCGGCGAGCGCTCTATGTGCCTAGATACTAAAAGTAGGTCGTGTCGCGGGCATCCGGCGTACATAATGACACCATGTCGATGACCGCTCACGGGCAGCCTAAGCACGCGGTTCCGCTGCCAGCTGACTTCGAAGGTGAAGGGGAGGCGAATGATTTTCACGTTGCCGTGTCAGAGATAAGCACCAAGGGTGGCGATCACATTGCGCCCCCTCCTGTCGGTGTTACGGTTATAGTGGGCGGCAATAATTCAGGGAAGTCTACTTTTCTCAGGGACCTTTGGATTAGACTTTCCCGGCCAAAGTACACCATCTACAAGCCAATACTGATTGAAGAAGTGAAGCTTCATCGAGATGGGAGCGACGCCGACGCACTTGATTGGTTCCGCAATAAGTGGGCCTGGTCTGGCAATAAGTACAAGCCAGGCTTTGTTGACGACACGGGTACAACAACCGCCCTCGGCAACATTCGTAAGTTTGTCAAACAAGGGTCAACTCCTTATAGTCTTGCTGACATCGTGAATCACGTCGTCCAGCGGGGCGATCTTCACAAGCGCGTTGAGTTGGTGGAGCCTGTTGACCAGAGAGATGGTCTCCAGGAGAGTCCGCGCCACCCGATCCATCGCATCCAGGACGATCCTGATCTCCTACAGCGGGTTCAGCAATTTAGTAGAAGAATATTCAGGCAGGAGCTAACGCTCGATCGTCTTGGCGGCAAGACGCAACTCAGGGTGGGCGTTACCGACGTACCCCCGCCTAGGGTCGACCAAATTTCGCCCGAATACATTAAGTCCCTAGCGACTCTGGAGCCGCTAGAGAATCAGGGTGATGGAATGAAAAGCCTTATGGGTCTACTCATTCCACTGGTAACTGGATCTTGTAGAATTCTTCTGATCGATGAGCCAGAAGCCTTTCTCCACCCTCCGCAAGCGAAGATCCTTGGCAAGGTCCTAGGGGAGATTTCAGCTGAAAGTGGAATCCAGATCTTCCTTGCAACTCATGACCGCAATCTCCTGGTCGGTCTTCTGGAAGCGCAGGCTCCGGTCGCGGTTGTGCGCTTGGATCGCAAGGACAATGACACGGCAGTTCATCAGTTGAAAGACCAACTCGTTCGCGAACTGTGGGATGAGCCCGTTCTTCGCTACAGCAATGTCCTCGATGGTCTTTTTCATCGAGCTGTAGTGCTAGCGGAATCGGATGGCGATTGCCGATTCTATGCCGCATCCCTTGATGGCGTTACCGATCCACCTTTCTCGCCAGGGGATATTCAATTTGTTCCTGTCGGGGGAAAGGATGGGTTTGGTCGCGTCGTTAGGGCTCTACGTTCGGTCGCCGTTCCCTTGGTCGTAATCGCGGACCTTGATGTCCTCAATGATGCTAAGAGGACACGAATCTTCGTCGAAATGCTTGGGGGAAAATGGGATCACTTCAAGGGCGACTACGAAGCCGCAACTCGGCAGTTCCACGTCCCCAGAACCCCTAAGACTAGGGCTGAGGTGCTTGAGCTTGCCGCCAGAGTGCTGACAGAAGATCCCGGGAAGCGTTACGACAAGGAGAGCGAGCGCCTTCTCCAGGCTGCAATCAGGGCTGATCGAAGTCCATGGCAAGATCTGAAGGAGTTCGGGATCAGGGCTTTCAAGGGGGGTGTGGCAACTGTCGCCGCCCAGGACCTGCTTGACAAGCTTGAATCCGTTGGTGCAGTCCTGGTGCATGAAGGTGAACTTGAGCGGCTAGCCCCTAGTGTTCAGCGAAAAAAGGGCCCTGAGTGGATCGTCGAGGCCCTCCAGCTTAGATCTCATTTGGGAGATCGAGCACAGGCGCATATCTTGCGGGTGATCGGCGCTCTAGAATCGCAAATGTCGTAACCGTGCGGTTGACATTTTAGCGTGGGCGGCGAAGCGGGGGCCTCGCGGCCCCCGGCCCCCCGCGGGCCGGAGAGTACGCCAGTGCGAATCTGTCTTTAACACCGTCTCGCCGTACGCGCGGGCGCACCCCCGGGACGGGCGGGCGTGCTAACCGTGGGTGCTGACAGCAGGCTTAGGTGATCTCCGGCTTGCCCGGATGGCGTTCCTGACACGGCCCCCCGAAAGGAACAGGCCCGCGCCGGCCGCGTGCGACGAACCTGTAACGCAGCTCTGCTAGAGCCTCTAGCGCGTTCAGGGCGCTGCCAGCACAACGACGACGCCGCCCCTCTTGACCTCGATCCTCATGGCCCTGCGCAAGGCATCGCGGACCTGATCTCGGAAGAGGTAAGCCATGATCGCAGCACCGAGCGGCCAAGCCAATGCCTTCATATACTTCAGGACGAGCTCGGCTATCTCCATGCGGGCCCCCTCAAATGCTGTATAGGGCCCCGACGCTACTTAGATCTCACTCCGTGGAGGACCAGTTCCGCTCCCTCGTGACCAGATTGAGCCCACGCGGGCGAGGAGTGATGGACGACTGCGGTGTTGGCCTGTGTGAGCTCGATAGCCGAACAGGTGCGTGTGGCGGCGCGCCAGACTCGAGCCCGATCAAGGCGCTCGTCTTGTCCGTTCGCTCGGGCGCGACCTCTCGAGTCCGAGCCGCGCAGGGGCTTCCATGACTGGATACGGGGACTATGGCTGAGGTATCAAGCGAGGACACGACCGAGTGCTCCGAGCGGATCAACGCCTTCTGGGGTATTGAGGTGGACGGCAGCGGCCACGAGCGCACAGCCAGCGAGGCTGCCGCGAATCTCATATCGAGCACTGGCCTCCTGCATGAGTCACCGAAGCTGCTGTAGATGCTAGAGCGAGCGATCGAAGTGGGTTACACGGTCGCGCTTAGGCTGTGAAACGTGGCCGCTACGACGAGGAGATCCGGGATAGTTGGCGGACGGAGCTCTTCGAGTAGCCCACACGGCGTGCCCTATCAGAGCATGGCCGGGAACCTGCGGGAGGACCGGATGCATGCTCAGGGCGCGGGAGTGCTCACAGCGGGTGTGGACGGAGCTGGACGTGGGTGGAAGCGGCGGGTGGCTGAGGAGGGCTGCCTAGCAGGTCAGGGAACGTTTGTGGACGGGGGTGGATCTTGTTCGTTGGTCTCGTAATGTGTCGCTCGGCCGAACGCACCCCTCGCACGGAAGTTCGGCTGGATACTGGGCACCATGACAGACGCATCGAGTGAAGAACTCGAAGGTTGCATCAGGACCATCGATGCCCTCTGGGGTCTTCGGGTGGACGGTAGCGGCCACGAAAGCTCGGCCCGCGAGGCAGCGGCCAACTTGATGTCCGGGACCGGATTCATGGACGCCCCGCAAGAACTACTTGAAATGCTGGACAAAGCCATAGAGGTGGGCTACGCAGCCGCCCTCCGAGCCGTCGAGGACGGCGAGTACGACGTTCAAATTAAGCACGAGTGGCGAGCGGGGATGCTTGAGGATCTCTGAGCCAGCTGAGAGCGACTCCCCGTGGACAGCCTGGGGACCTCTGATCTTGCTGCGGATCAGATGCCCCCGACTGTTGGTCAGCAAGCCCACAGCGTTGCGTTTCTGGGCGTCTTTAGCCTGCGGAATGTGGGGGTGGCTCGTTGGTCCCTACGCTAGTCGCATGACCGTGAAGGTGTGGCTGGAAGGCCATCAGTTCGACCTTGAAGCACTCGCCGAGTTGATGCCCTCAGGTGACCCTCGCGTGGTGCGGGAGGGCGACGACTACTATCTCGCCTCTTACGAGATCGACAACCGAGCTGACGGCGTGAAGTTCTACGAGGTCGCGCCCGCAATCCTGCAGCGCGTTAACGGTCTCGCACGATCGCGAGATGCCGGCTATAGACCAGTGCGTCTCAGCGGGCGCTACCAAGAGGGCGAGCGACGACAGACTGTTGTGCAGGTCGGGACCGTCGAGTGTCGATCGAAGATTGGTGTGGTTCAAGTACTCGTCAATGGTCAACAGCCAACCCCTGCCCCACCGGATGCCCCTGAACACCTTCTCCACGCCACATCGAACTCCGACGTCGCCGAGGCCCTAGAAATCCTGGGGCAACCGGAGCCGCTGATGTGGGTCGAGCTCTACCGGATCATGGAGATCGTCCAGCACTCCGGGCAGCTACGGTCCGCCATGGACGCAGCAGGCGTCTCAAAGAAGGAGCTGACCAGGTTCAGCCGGACCGCTTGCCATCCGGATGCCGCAGGACCAGATGCGCGGCACGCGCGGTCCAAGGAGCAACCACCCAAGCCGCCTATGCCGATCTCAGACGCTCGGCAGCTGATCAGTGACCTTGTCAGGGGTTGGCTGGAGTCGTTGACGCCCTATAGGGCGGTAGGACAGCGACGGCTCGGAGCGGAGGGCTCGCAGCAAAGGGACAAGGCTGGACGATCTTATGACCCGCAGGTACCAGGGAAGCTGACGACAGCCCTGACGACAGCCCTGACGGCAACGACGGCGACCAACGACCCCCGCGGGCACACGTCAGGCACCGTCCGGCCTCGGGAGACGGTCCCGCCGCAGGGTGGTTAGTACTTCTGAAAACGATGGTCACTGAGCAGGTCGAGATGTGCCACGGCAAGGGTCGCATGGCTGCCGGCTCCTGCGCGCTGAAGCGGAACGTTCGCGGCCACCCCCGCTTGGTTCTCAACGGCTCACCGTTGGCGACAGCCCCGGACGAGATCAGCCCCGCGCAGTGACCACTACGAGTGCGTGTCGGGTGCCGTCCGACCTCGGTTGAGCAGGCAGCCGCGTGGTAGCTACGGGCAGTCTCTACACCGGGCCCCAACCCAGCAGGCCTGAGCGCTGCAAGCATTGTGTGGTCTATCCGTCGCATAGCGTGATAGTCTGCCGGGAACACAATCCGCTTATCGGCTTCTCGCTCGTGAGCGACCTGGGTTTTCGCAGGTCAGTACAGCGCTTGGACGCTGTGACCTGAAAAGCGGAAGGTCGGCGGTTCGACCCCGCCCCTGCCCACACCTCGTGACCAGCGAAAACGCCCCGGAGCCACACGGCCCGGGGCGTTTTTGACGACAACCGCCCCCTCATGACGGCTGCCACGGGCCGAGCGGCCGGCCTCTCGCGACGTAGTCCCTGTACTCGTAACCGAGCATCCCGAGGTTGACCCACCAGCGCGGATCAGCGCCCAACTCCCGCTCGGCCAGCCCCAGCGCCTCTTCCGGGGTCGGGGCGGTACCTATGGTCCGGGCGCCCTCTCTGTTGGCGTCCTCCGGGTAGAAGGCGTCATCGCTCGGATAGAGAAGGCCACCGTGCCGATCCAACTCCACTGTGTCCTCAACGGCCGTGCAGCTTACGTAGAAGACACCGCTGCTGGTTGGGGTGATCAGGGCGTACCGCACTCCCCGACGTCCGCCTTCCTCAAAGCCGCCGAGGAGTTGCTCTATCCCTCGCCCACGACGCAGCGCCCCCAGCGCAAGAGACAACGGCAGGTACCGCATCCGCCGACCCTAGATCGGCCCCAGCCCGCCCTCAAACGCATAAACGGCTCCGGACTCAGGTCCGGGGCCGTCGTGGGCAGAGGAGTCAGCCGAGGGCATCCCCCGAGCTTGCGGAGGGCCGCGCGCTTCTCGTCGAGGGCCGCGTGTGCGTAGACGGTCATCGTGACCTCGACGTCGCTGTGTCCGACGATCTCTCGCACGATGTGCGGCGGAACGCCGAGGTCCAGGAGCAGCGAGACGCAGGTGTGCCGCATGTCGTGCAGCCGCATTGCGCCGATGCCCGCAGCGGCGCGGATGCGGCCTCAGCTACGGCGGAGGTTGTCCGGCTCCATGGGCGTGCCCAGGGAGGACGGGAAGACGAGCCCGTGATCCTGCCAGCGCGGCCAAGCATCGGTCCCGTTCAACGTCCTGCTTGACTCCGCCGTCAGCCTCGCCGACCAAACCCACCCAAACCTCACCAAGCTCATCCCATGACCGCCGTTAGGCTTGCCCTACTCCTCAAGGTGCAAGCCCCATACGGCCGACGACAGGTTGCCGGTTGGATCTCAACACTTGCGCGATAGGTGGCCACAACATGCACACTGTGCGAGCTCCCGACGGACAGGCTCGTCCTCGGCGATAACGGCTGGTTGCCAAGGCACGAGAGCGGCTGCGTCGCCTGCTGGACCATGGCGATCACGATCGACGCACGCTGGCCGACGACCCAGCGCGCCTGCAACGGTACGAGCCCGGATGGCTGCTTCATCGACACATGCAAGTGCAATTCGCCCAGCTCAGGACCAGGACCCGCATCAACGTCGTAGGCCTTGGCACAGGCAGCCCACCAATGTCGAGTCTCATGGCCCGTGCGACAGATCCGGCTCAGGAGGTAGGTGACACTCCAGCTAGATGATCCGTCTTTGTTCTGGCGCTGAGACCACTTCGGCTGCTGCTCGGATGGGCGGGCTTCTGTGCTTCGGGCAGCGTTGCTTGATCCATAACCGTCTGGGACGGTGGAACTGATCCACTCACCCGGCTCCGTGCACAGCAGCGTCCGCCAGATCGGACGGCCGCTGTCGCTCCGAAGCCGCCGCCGTACCGATTTGAGGACCTACGTGTGGCAGCTGCTGGACGCTGCCGTAGCCGCGAAGCTTTCGGCGGTCTCTGTCGACGAACGCACCGTCTTTGCGGCCGGGGTCGCCGAGCGGTTGCTGCAGGCCCACGAAGCGTTGCCGGCCGAGGACCAGCGCGCGTTCACCATTCGCCTGCGACCGCTGCTGAACGCGGTGTGGGACGCCGCCCTTGGCGACCAGACCGCTTTCCAGGCGATCAAGCACGCGCTGGGCACCTACTATTTGAGCGAGTTCTGCCACAACGACGGGCAGGACGGCCCAGGGGATGCAGATGAGCCTGCGGCGGCTGCGGTGCTGTATGCGGCGGAGGCCTACATGCACGGCTGTGTCGACTTCGCGGTTTGTGTCAGCGGGCGTGCCGTCGAAGCCATGGATGAGCTCCTCAACGAGGGCGACATCGACGCCGACGACCCGGACTAAGTCCTCGCCGACGAACTACGTCGCCAGCTCAGGGACCTCGATTTAATCTCCACGTGCTCAAGACAGCTCCGCCACGCACGATTGGGACCTCGACACCACGGCCCGGCTGAACGACACCCTTCGCCCGCTCCTGTCCCGCGTCAACGATCGGTGATGTCCGTCTGGGCTTTTGCGGCTTGCGGGCACTGAACCGGGCGATGGGCTTGGTGGTGGTCCGGGTGGCCTCGGCGAGGACCCGGCCGGCGTGGGTGATGCGAAAGGTCCCGTCAGTGTCCTCGATGGTGACGGTCGTTCCGGCGTGGCGGATGTCGACCTGGATTTTCTGCCCGGCGATGACGAGTTGGCCGCGGCTGTGCGCGTAGATCGTCATCGTCACCTCGATGTCGCTGTGCTGGACGATGCCCTGGGCAAAGTTGGGCGCGATGCCCAGGTGGAGCAGCAGCGAGACGCAGGTATGACGGGGCAACCCCCGACCGCCGGGTCCTCAGTGTTCCAGGAGCGACCTGAGGCAGAACGGCGAGTCGTCGTCGAAATGACCGTCTCAGGGCTTCAGCGTTGCAGCGATCTTGCGTGCGGCGGCATAGACCAAGTTGAGCTGCCGACTCCGCTTGTCGTCGGGCGACTGTACCCGTACCTCCACCACAAGGTTGCGGACTCTGAAGACCACCTCGGCCCCGGAGTAGTGCAGGTAGCCGTGCAGGTTGGACTGCATGTACGTGTACCTGGCGAACGCCTGCTCGCCAGGACCGGTCAGCGCACTGAAGAAGTGCTTGAACTTCGCGTCATTCTCGCTGAACGCCGGGCCGTGGGCCTCGCGGGCCAACGCATCGTACCTACGAACGGCTTCGGCCACCGCCCCACCGTCCGTCGACTTGGGAATCGCAGTGGCCCTCACCTCGTAGGTCTTATACCCCTTCCCCACCTCTCTGACATGCTCGCACGCCCCGTCGTGTTTGACCGGATCGGTGAAATCGCCCAGCGATTGCAGTAGCTTGCACGGATCGGGAGCGTGCGAGAACAGCGCTGAGTCCGTCAACGAGTCGGCAGGGCGGACCGGGGCAGTCTTCGTGAACGCCTCGGCGATCGGACCACCGATGGGCGGCTCGTAGAAGAACTTCCACCACGTTGCTGTTGCAAGCGTCAGCAACAGGATGAAAGCCGCTACTACTGCTACCGTGCAAATGATTACATTCCGCCGCACCTTGTTGATCTTGCCAGCTCGTCGGCTGTGGCGTGGCGTTTAGCCGGATCAGGTAGCCAAGACGAGACACCGGAGGCGAAGCGCGCCAATTTTGACACAGGCTCTAGGTTGTGGCTGTGACCTGGGACTCTGCGGCGTTCCGGCGGGAGTGAAGGCTTCCTTCCCGACGGGTGCTGCGTGGCCGACCCCACCGTGGATCCGGGTGGTGCTGTACCAGGCCATGAACTCGCAGGCGGCTAGCTCGGCACCAGACAGGTTCTTCCACGGCCCGCACGGTTTGATCAGCTCGGTCTTGTACAGCCCGATCGTCGACTCCATCAGAGCGTCGTCGAGTGCGCCATTCACGGTCACGTGCGACATGGGTCCACACCAGGTCAGCGGTCATAACGGCCGAGATCGGAATGACTCCCAAGCCGACAGCGCGGTGGGATCCGAGCGGTTGCCGCGCAGCAGAGAAGTACAGCAACAGTGGCACACAATGACTTACGCGACCTTCCACCGGCGCGCGTCACGGCCTAGGCAGGACCGCGCAGCACGAACGGCACGTCCAGCGGTTGAAAGGACGACGTCGGCAGGTCGATCAGTGACGGCAACGACCGCAGCCAACCGGCACCGCGGACGTACGTCAGGCACCGCATGACCTCGGCGGGCGCCACCGCCGCAGGAAGGTTGCCGCTTCTGAAAGGCGGAAGGGCTCGACACTATGCCCGACGTACTCCCCGCAACCGGCACCGCTTGCGAGTGCCGCTCCGGTCGTGAGGAGAGGATCGCGGATGACGACAGACCGGCAGCCCATGGACCACGAGGCGTACGAGTCCCGGGCGCGCAGCGGACCTTGTTTCGTCTGCGCCTTCCTCGAAGGGGACCCTCACTACGCACACGAGACGATCTACGAGGACGACGAAACCGTGGCCTTCCTAGACCGGTGGCCTACTCTCGCCGGCAAGGTCCTGGTCGCTCCGAAGGCCCATATCGAACACGTCGTCCGAGACCTCGACGAACCCGCCTACACCCGGCTGATGCTGACCGTCCGGCGAGTAGCCCTGGCCGTCGAGTCGGTCATAGAGCCAGAGCGTACGTACTTGCTGTCACTCGGCAGTCAACAGGGCAACGCCCACCTGCACTGGCATATCGCCGGACTGCCCCCAGGCGTCCCCTACCGGCAACAGCAGTTTCACGCCCTCATGACCGAGAACGGTGTGCTCCGCATGCCCCCGGACGAGACCGCTGCGCTAGCCACCCGCCTACGCCAAGCGCTCACCCCGCCTTGAGCCGCTCCGGAACTGCCTAGCCGCGCCGCGTCGAGTGCCTACCGGATCAGTCGGCCGAGGCGGTCGGCGTCATCGAGGTAGACCGGACTGTCGAGCGTGGCCCCGACGTCGGGGTGAGTACGAATCGGGGAAATTCTCCTTGTGGCCTGATCTCCCCCTGCCCGCGCCTCACCTCTCGAGACGCCCCTTCATGGACGACCAGGGCACAGGAGCGGCTGAGCGGCGCTCGCACATCGACCGTTCCCGTCGAAAGTCGGCGTCACTACTCGACTCCATGTCAACCACGGTCAAGGGCTGCAGGTACAGGGTTCAGCTTCTGGCACACTGCAAACTACTCGACAAGGAGCAAAGCCTCCTGTATATGTTAGAGTCATCCCTTTTATCAAGTATCGGTACGACCATTACCGGCCGCCCGGACACGCCCATGCGCAAGCATGGCCGCGGTGGCTCGCCCAGGTCGACACCCCTCCCGCAGGCCGCGAGGGCAGTGGCCAGAGTCGGGCGGGCGAACCAGCGCTGAAAGCCCGCAGCAAGGCGCGGCTCGGCCGCGCACGTCACGTTCCACGGTGTCAGGGAAGGAACCAATGGCGGAGAGGCAACCCGGGCCATATCCCGTGGCCCACTTGCATCGTGCGCTGCAGTTGGAGATCGCAGCGACCCTGCACAGTGACATGACGAATGCCGAGAAGGTGTCCCTGAATGACGGTCGGCTCGTCCGGCAGTCCGGCGCAGAGCGGGAGTACCTGTTCTCCTGCAGGGGATGGAGGGAGTCCTTCGCCAGCAAGGATCTGCTGATCCGAACGTCGCGGTCCCGTGGTCCGTGGGAGCACGTCGAAGTGGCGCGAATGCCGGATGGGAAGATCCGGGCCACCACGGAGGCGAACCTGGGCACCAGGTCGGTGAACGCCCAACTCGTCGAGGATGACACCGCGGGCCTTGTGGCGCTGACCGAGCGATTGGAGCAGTTAGGCGCGGGGGCAGCGGCGATGAATCTCACCGCCGCAGGATGGCTGGTCGGTCAGGGCAAGCCGAAGATCGGACGATGCGCCGCCACCGAGCGGTTCATCCCCGGGTTTCGGAACCGCCAGCTGAACACCCGGCAACGGCTGGCCGTGGAACGGGCGCTCGACAGCGAGCTGACCTTCGTCTGGGGGCCGCCGGGCACTGGGAAGACCGAAGTGGTCGCGAGCATTGTGGAGGGCTGTTACCGGCAGGGCCTGCGTGTGCTGTTTCTGGCCCCCACGCACGTCTCGGTCGACCAGGCACTGCTGAGAATGTGCGACCTGCTGGCTCGGGAACCCGAGTTCGAGTCGGGGCTGGTGCAGCGCGCCGGGGACATCGCCGTCGCGTCGCTCGCCGAGAAATACGGAGAGCAGATCGACCGTGCTCGCATCGCCGACAGGCTGGGCGGCGAGTTGGACACCGAGATTGCGCAAGTCACGACCGAACTCGCTGCGGTACGCGGAGCCATTGCCCGCCATGACGAGGCGGCGCGTGCCACCACTGAGCGCCATGAGCTCGGGCAGCGGCTGGCGGCTGCCGGCCAGTCCGTCTTCGGTGCCGAGGCAGGGATGAAAACTGCCGCCGGGCAAATCGCGCGGGTGCAGGAGCAGATAGCCGGCATCGGAATCCCATCCGGGATGTTCGCTCAGCGCAAGCAGGCGAAGCTGGATGCGCTCGACGGCGAGCTATATCACCATCGCCTCGCCTGGGAGGCGTACCAGCAGCAACGCGGAGTCGCTTGGGCGGACTACCAGCGTTGTGAAGCAGAACTGACCGCCGTCGATTCGGCCATGCCACGCATATTGGCCCAGGTGCAAGGGCTGCCGCCGGTGGCGCGGCTGCGGGAGGATGCCGGGCTACTGCAGCAGCGACTCGACGACCTGCAGAAGCAACGCGAAAAGATCGCGGACACGGTGCGGAGCCGCTGCCGCGTCCTGGGAACAACGGTGTCCAAGGCGGTTCAGACCCGCCGGCTGCTCGACGAGGTCGATGTGGTGGTCATCGACGAGGCCGGGATGGTCAACCTGCCGTCCGCCTGGTACGCGGCGGGCATGGCCCGCAAGCGGGTCGTCCTGGCCGGTGACTTCCGGCAGTTGCCCGCCGTCACACGCGGTTCGAACAACCGCAACGCATCGGCTCAAGACAGAGAGCACTCGCGGTCATGGATGGACCGGGACGCGTTCCACGCCGCCGGGCTCGTCGATCCGCAGGGCCGCGTCCGCGGTGACGACTCCAGGATGATCGCTCTCAACGAGCAGTACCGGATGCGCCAGGCGATCTGCGCGGTGGTGAACGAAGTCGCCTACCCGGACGCGCCGCTGCTGACCGGCCGGAAGGACGGGACGCGACTGCCGCCCTCGCCCCTGATCGACAGCCCACTGGTGCTCATCGACACCTCCAGCCGGGTCCCCGACCGGGGAAGGAGGAACGCCCACACCACCAACGCCGTCCATGAAGCGGTGATCCACGAGCTGATCCGGGGCTTGCAGTACGACACGGTTCTCCCCGCCCGCAAGCACACCGGCCTGGCTGAAGGGGAAGGGCCGGCCGATCGGCTCGCTGTCATCTGCCCTTACAAGAACCAGAAGAAGGTGCTGAACACGAGCTTGACGCACCGCTTCGGTGAGACCTACGACGGCGTGGTGGACACCGTCCACCGCTTCCAGGGAAGCCAGCGCCCGCTCGTGGTGATCGATACCGTCGCGGGAGCCGGCGACCGGCTCGGCTATTTCTACGAGGGCATCGGGCTGTCCTCGGCGACCTGCCGGCTGCTGAACGTCGCGCTGAGCCGCGCACAGGACCACCTCGTCCTGGTCGCCAACACCGATTTCATGCACCGCAACCTCAGCCCCGCCAGCGAGGCCGCTCGGATGCTCGAGTACTTCGAGCGACACGCCCAGCGGCTCCCGGTCGAGGAACTCGTCCCGGTTCGCAGCGCCGCCGACCTGAGCGGCCTGGCCCCTGAAGAACTGGCGCGGCCCGCGTTCTTCCCCGCCGACGAGGTCTCCCGCGGCGTCGAATGGGACATCGCGCACGCCCGCCACAGCATCGACATCTACTGCGCCTTCCTCGCTGCGAACCCGGTGCGGTACTGGCTTCGGCGTCTCGAACCGCGGATCGCCGCCGGAGTGCGAGTCACCGTCCACACCCGGCAGCATGAACCCGGCACAAAGGACGCCGACCTCGTCGCGACCCTGCGGTCGGCCGGCTGCCAGGTCGAGGCCCGCGAGCGCATGCACGAGAAAGTTCTGATCCTCGACGACACCGTCCTCTGGCACGGTTCCCTGAACCTGCTGGCACACGGCGGTTCGACCGACCTCATGATGCGGATCACCGACTCGACGTCCTGCGAACGCGTCCGGCACATCGTCGAACGAGCCCGGATGGACCGGCCCGCACGCTCTTGGCAACCGGCGGCAACTCGATCCACGAAGGCACCCGCCGCAGATGGGATCTCCCCCGGCGACGTGGTCGACGGCCGCCTCTACCTGCGGGTCCCATACGGGGAGAAGGACGAGGCCAAGCGTCTGGTGCAGGCGAGGTGGGATCCCAGGCATCAGCTCTGGCACGTCGCAGCGAACGTGCCGAAGGCTCGCCTGAGCCGCTGGCTTCCCGATGACACATGAAACGCCCGCCCCCACTCCCAACGAGACTTGCTGATCGGCCATAGAGCAGTAGCCGGAGCGTCAGCCCCAAGGGTCTTTTTGTCTAGCTGACAAAAAGCTACTCTCGCCACATGACCGACGACCAGTGGACGCCGCCGGCCGTGATGCTCGCGGTCGACTTGGTGATCTTGACGCTGCGCGACTCGCGCCTGCACGTCCTGCTCGTGGAGCGTGGCGTCGAGCCGCACAAGGGCGCCTGGGCACTGCCTGGCGGATTCCTGGGTCACGCGGAGGAGGACCTCACCGCCGCTGCTCATCGCGAACTGGCGGAGGAGGCCGCCATGGACGTTGAGGCGCTGCATCTGGAGCATCTGGATGTCTACGGCACTCCGGGGCGTGATCCGCGCGGGCGGGTGGTGTCCGTCGCTTACCTGGCGATCGCACCTGGGCTTCCGGAGCCGACGGCCGGCACGGACGCGGCAGGCGCCCGCTGGCAGAGCACCGATCAGGTGCTCTGCGGAGAGCTGGAGCTGGCTTTCGATCACCGGAAGATCGTTGCGGACGGCGTCGAACGCGCCCGAGCCAAGCTCGAGCGATCGTCCTTGGCGACGGCGTTCTGCGGGCCGACCTTCACGATCACCGACCTTCAGCGGGTCTACGAGGCGGTCTGGGGGATCCCGCTCGACCCCCGGAATTTCTATCGGAAGGTCCAGAAGTCCAGCGGCTTCATCATCGCGGCGGACACCGATCGCAAGGTCACGGCTGGACGGCCGGCTCGGCTGTTCAAGGCCGGCCCGCGCAAGGACCTCTACCCGCCCATGGTCCGGCCGACCGAACCTCTCGACATGAAGGGGCCAGAAGGATGAGTGGCAGCACGATCGTTGTGCTCACGGCACTGGACGTTGAGTACGACGCCGTCCGAGAGAAGTTGCACGACCCGCGGTTGCATCGGCACCAGCAGGGCACCCGCTTCGAAGTCGGCCGGCTCGAGGGTGGCCGCTGCCGGATCGCGCTCGGGCTCGTCGGCAAGGGCAACCAGTCCGCCGCGGTCCTGGCCGAACGCGCTATAGCCGAGTTCTCCCCCACCGCCCTGCTGTTCGTGGGAGTGGCGGGCGCCCTGCACTCCCACATCGCTCTCGGCGACGTCGTCGTGGCGACCCATGTCTACGCTTTCCACGGCGGGACCAGCGAGGACGACGGTTTCAAGAGCCGTCCCCGTGTCTGGGAGGTGTCTCACGGCGCCGACCAGATCGCCCGGCACGTCGACCGCGAGCGCGCCTGGATGAGAAGCGGACGGGCGAAGCACCGCCAGCCCAAGGTGCACTTCGGGCCCATCGCCGCCGGCGAGGTAGTTCTCAACTCCACGGTTTCAGCGCACGCTGACTGGATTCGACGTCACTACAACGATGCGCTCGCGATCGAGATGGAAGGGGCCGGAGTCGCGCAGGCCGCGCATCTGAACAGATCGCTTCCGGTGGTCGTGATCCGGGGTGTCAGCGATCGGGCCGACGGAACCAAGGAGGCCACAGACCGCGAGGAATGGCAGCCGCGAGCGGTGGCCAACGCCGCTGCCTTCACCGCCGCCCTGGCCGAGAGTCTCACTACGGACGAAGCGGATCACCCACGACATGAGACGACCGGAACGACGGGGAGCCAGCAGATGGGTGACACGGTCCGCAACATCGCCAAGGACAACGCGAGAGTGGGCGTCCAGGCCGGCCACGTGCACGGCGGCGTCCACCTGAAGACCGACATGGCCGCGCAGGCGGACCCGTCCGCTGTGCTCGCGGACCTGACCGCTCGGCTTGAGCAGGCGCGGGACGCGGGAGTCATCGACGAGGACACGCACCGCGCGGCGCGTGCCGAACTCGACGACGCCCGCGAAGCCCTGCACGCGACCCCCCGGAACACGGGCGCGGTGACACTCGCGCTGAAGAAGGTGCGCGGGCTCGTCGCAGACGTTGCCGCCCTGGCGGCCGAGGTGGCGAGCGTGCTCGGGCTCGTCCGGAACCTGTCATGACCGGGCCGGAGACGACCACGACCAACTACGCCGAGGACAACTCCCAGGTCGGCATGCAGGCGGGAGTCGTCCATGGCGACGTCACGATCTATTCGACGCCGCCAGGCGCCTCGCCCATGGAGAGGTTCGAGATCGGCGTGAGGCTGCTCGACGGCGGCCAGTCGAGCAGAGCGCGGGAAGTCATCCGCGAGGCCGTGGAGGCCGGCCTCACCGGCAACAGGGTGTGCTTCCACTGGCAACTCGCCCTCCTCAGCGGGAGGGCGTGGAACGAGATGCCGGACGCGGACGCCGCAGCGCTGCGGCAGGCGCCGTCCTTCTGCCGCCTGAGCGGCGGGGACGTCTGGGCGGACGGCGCGAAGACCGTCCTGCGGCTCATCGACGCCGCCGCCCGGGCCAACACCGACCTCCGGCCGCTGCTGAAGGACTTCGACAATCTCGCCGAACCTCAACGCGGCATGATCCTCCGGCACCTCGAGCTGTTCCTCGAAGGGCCGCTGAAAAACGAGATCTGGGACCGCGCCCTGACCGAGGCTCGGAAAGAGCAGCTGGCGGACAGTCGCAGGGACCGCGTCTGGAAATATTTCCACCCCAACCCCGTCGGCCCTCGGTTCCTTCCGGTCCGACCGCCACTGGTACCAGCCGGTACACAGGCCCGGGCCATCTGCGGGGCGGTCGTCCTTGGCGGTGCGGCGTTCAACCTGGGCTACCTGCTCCTTCGGGATCTCCAGCTGCTCACGCTGCTCGTGTACGCGCTGGGCATCGGCGGTGGATTCTGGGCCCTGCACGCGGGCACCGAATGGCATTACCTCACCGAAAGACTCCGCGCGAAGGACAGGGAGTTCAGGCGGCCGCGGGAGCTACCGTCCCGCGCGAAACCCTCCGGCTTCGCTGGCAAGGTCGACCAGCGCTTCGACCACTACTTCGCCAGGTACGTGCCACGCAATGCGAGCCGTCAGACCTGGCTGGACGGCACGGTGGGCATCCGTAGGCGCCTCCGGGACGAGATGGTCGAGGTCTACCGGGAGCAGCGCACCAGCGTCGAGCAGATCGCCTGGCTGATCCGGTACCGGGTGAGCGAGGTCCGCCGGCAGTGGGAGAACGGCACGCTGTGGGAGTACCGGCGGGAACTCGCCGTCCCGCTGAGCACGAAGGCGGCGACCCTGCTCGGCCTCGCCGCGCTCGCCTCCGGGACGATCTGGGCGGTGGCGGACGCGGCGCGGACGGCGCCCACGAACGCGGCGGTGTCAGCGCTCCTGGCGCTCGGGGCCACGGTGGTCGCCGCCCGCGCCCGAATGCGGATCGTCGCGGAAACCCGGCGACACGCGGCAGACGTCGCCGAGCAGCGCCGAGTCGAGGAGGGCTGCTGGGCGGCCTTCGAAAGCTGGAAGCGCAAGCTCGCCGACAAGCCGACCGACCCGGAGATGGCCGTCTGGCTGGACCGCGACCGGAAGGTGCTGCTGAGTGATGCCCTGCACCATTACGGCCTCACGATGAGCAACGTGATCGCGCACGCCTTCATCGAGGCGCCTGGACCATCCACCAAGCGAGCACGGGTCCGCAAAGGTCCCTGGCGCTATACGCGCTATCACCTGCTCCTCTTCGTCCTCACCAAGGACGGGGTCCGCCAGGTCACCGCTGATCTCGACTTCGAGCGGGGGACGTTCCACGACCGAGCCCGCACAAATTACCGCTACGAGGCCGTGGCAGCCGTCCGGGTACACCAAACCGATAACGGCGACCACAGTTTCGAACTCGCTCTCGTCAACGGAGAGCTGGTCAAGGCCAAGATGTTGGCTGCAGCGATCGACGAACTCCAGGTAGACGAAACCCTTGCAACAGTGTCAGAGACGACGCTGGATGCCGCCGGCCTGGGCCACACGCTCCATGTTATGGAGGGGATCGCAGCAGAGGGCAAGCGTTGGCTCGAACAAGAACGCCGACGAAGGGCAGATCGCCAAGACCGCGCAACCGCTTGGACGGCTGCTCCACCACAGGCACCAGCAAGACCACCGCGCAGGTGAAACCGACCGCGACCGCTGTGGTCGGAGATGCACGCTACCAGGGCGTCGGCCTGATCGTCGTCGGCTCGTTTCACGACATCGCCAAGCAAGCCCGAAGCCGTACGACATAGGTATCGAGTATTCCGTGGTCGCGTGGACGCGATCCGTGCTAAATGTCAATGGCAGGACCAGTTCTGCCTCATGCCTATGGCCTAACGCCACCAAGGTCGCCCGCTCCGGGAGGCCCTATGAACGTCTGACTTGGGCGCCGGTCCGCAGCGCCGCCGCGGCCGTCCGGCCGTGCCGATCGAACGGCTGGCCCTTCCGGCCGGTTCTTGCTCGTCCGCGCCTGACATGTCAGCCTAGAATTGAGTGCTTTGAGGTGAATGGATACCGTCTATCTGCCCTGCTTAAGGACCCCGTAGCGGTCGACCGTTCGTTGGTGAGCCTCGCTGTGTTGCTGACGGATGCCCGAGCGCACATGACGCTCATCAGCAGGCACGATCTGGCTGACCGCCTCGATGCCTTATTGGTCCAGTTGCGGGCAAGCGGCCAAGCGATAGACGACGCGTTCGATCACGCTTTCAGAGAGGTCACGGGCGCGGCGGCCGACGCATGCGCGGAAGCTGCTGCAACAGGCGGCATGGGCTTCTCGGCTGACAGGAACACCCAGGTCCGTCTGGCCCTCCTCTGGAGCCAGGTCAACCTGGTCACGGTGCGCATTGGGGGCCGTGGCACCTTCGAGCATCCCGGTGGAGGCTCGGCCCGAGTCCGATGAGACCAGGTGTTGCCAGGGCCTGAGCGTAGGCTCGGGGGCCTGCTCTCGGAGAGGGGTTCGTGCTGATGAGTGACCGTACGGAGCTGGTCATGCTGATCGCGGACGCCTTACGCGCAACGCCGATCGAGCCCTTGCGGTTGGAGTATGGCCCTGAGGTCGATTACGACCTGCTCATTGAGGCCATGCTCGAAGCCATGGACTCCGTCGGCCTCCAGCCAGGTGTGAGGACGCGCTGGGATCCCGCGAATCCAGCGTCGCCCACGTACCTGGAGATCGACGTTCGCGGTGAGACGGTGATCTCTGTCGAGGTCCGCGAGCTTGGGCGACCTCCGATCCCTGGAAACTTCATCCGTGCCTACGAGCAGGCACACCGCATCTCCGACTCTGGCTGAGAGGCCGGCCCGCTGACGGCAACAACGTCACGGGCTGGACCAGGGCGTACCGGGCCAGGTGTAACGCGGTGGTTCGCATCGAGTACGACGCCGACCCGTTCGAGATCGAACTGTACGAGCTGGCAGCCGACCCGCGCACGTTGTTCGTGGACCGCGCCCAGCGACCGTGCCGGGGACGACCCGCCCGAAGTCATCGTCCTGAGGACCTTCGACCAGGACGACCTCGTCCTGAGCGCCCTGCGCCGGGTCGACCGGCTCGCCGCCACCGAGCGCCGGATGGCCGATGCCGTCGCGCTGGGACTGTCCAACGCGCAGATCGCGGAGCGGCTGATGGTCAGCGTCGCCACCGTCAAGTCCTATGTCTCGCGCCTGTTGACCAAGCTCGTCTGGACAAGCGCGCCCAGATCACGCTCCTCGTCCATGACGCCGAATGAGGCCGCGCGTTCATCGGCGTGGCGGTGCTGGTTTAGAGGTCTATGACTACCTTGCCGTGGACGTGGCGGCCGGCTTGGAGTTCGGCTGCGCGGCGGATCTGCTCGAGCGGGAAGGTCGCCGCGATGGGCACGCGGAGCCGGCCCGCCGCGACCAGACGGGCGATCTCTTCCAGGGCGCCGGGGGCCGCGTTCGCGCCGTTGGCCGCGGGCACGCCGTCGACCTGCGCGGCGATGGTGCAGATGCGGCCGTCCGGGACGCCGAGTTCCCTTGCGGCGTGCGCTGTCTCCGTCCCGTGCAGGTCGATGGCGGCGGTGACACCGCCGGGGGCGAGGGTTCGGACCCGGTCGGCCAGGCCGTCGCCGTAGGCGACCGGGTCGGCTCCGAGATCGCGCAGGAAGTCGGATGACGTGGCCGATCCCGTCCCGATCACGCGAGCTCCCGCGATCCGGGCCAGCTGGACGGCGAACACCCCGACCCCGCCCGCCGCGCCGCCGATCAGCACCGTGTCGTCCGGGCCGGGGGCGACCAGGGCGAGGGCGGCGGACGCCGTGCGGCCGGCGATCGTGAGGGTGGCGGCGGTGCGGTCGTTGACGCCGTCGGGAGTGCGATGGGCCTCGTTCGCCGCGGTCCCCCCGGCCGCGTCGATCACCACGAAGTCGGCGACGGCGCGGGACAGCGCGCCCCCGAATACCCGGTCGCCGGGCGCGAAGCCGGTCACCCCGTCACCGGCCTGGTCGACCAGCCCCGCGTAGTCGGTCCCGAACCCGGCCGGGAGGCTCAGGCCGAACCGGGCGGCGGTGTCCGCGTCGGCGGTCATGATCCAGTCCATCGGGTTCAGACCGGCGGCGGTGACCCGCACGCGGATCTGCCCCGGGCCGGCCTGGGGAGCGGGGACCTCGCGGACGTCCAGCACTTCGGGTCCGCCGAATGAATCGAGCCGGACCGCCCTGCACCCGCCCGCCGCCGGTTGATCGCTCTGTTCCTGCATGGACGCCCCTCTCCCCGAAACGGACTATGCTCCGTTTCCATGGACGACCGTAACACAACCGGAGCGTGATCCGTTTTGGCTGAGGCGGAGAAGCGCGCGCCCCGGGCGGACGCGGCCCGCAACCGCGACCAGTTGCTCGCGGTGGCGACCCGCGTGTTCGTGTCTGCCGACGCGGAGCCGTCGATGCGTGCGATCGCCCGCGAGGCCGGAGTCGGCATCGCCACGCTCTACCGGCACTTCCCGACCCGCGAGTCGCTGGTCGACGCGGTCTACCGGGACCAGGTCGCGCGGCTGACGACCGGCGCCCGCGAGCTGCTCGGCCGGCTGCCCCCGGCCGCGGCGATGCGGCGCTGGATGGACCTGTTCGGGGACTGGATCGCGACGAAGAACGGGATGCTCGACACGCTGCTCGCGATGATCGAGTCGGGCGAGATCGCCCATGCGCAGACCCGGAGCGAGCTCCTGGCGGCCATCACCACGATCCTCGACGCCGGTCGCGCGGCGGGCGACCTCCGCTCCGACGTCCCCGCCGACGACATCGCCGCCTCCCTCATCGGCATCTTCACCGTGGCCCCCCGGCGCGAGCACGAAGCCAAGGCCGGTCGCCTGCTGGACCTCCTGATGGACGGTCTCCGGCCCGCCGTCCGGTCGGGCTGAGCCCCCGGATCGAGGCGGTGGCCGACGGCGTCCGGACGACATCCGAGCGGGTAGCACCGGGTATGGGTACGGTCGGCATGTTCGGGGGAGGTCGATATGGCGGAGGTCATCGCGGGGTTGGCGGTTCCCGAGACGGCGGCGGTCGCCGACGCGACCGGCCTGATCCGGGAGACGACCGGCCCCTTCCTCTTCCACCACTCCCGGCGGGTCTTCTTCTTCGGTCTGATTCAGGCGCGAAAGCTCGGTGTGGAGCCGGACCCGGAGCTTCTCTACCTGGCGGCCATGTTCCACGACGCCGGGCTCTTGAATCCCTTTTCCGATGTTGAGCAGCGCTTCGAAGTCGATGGCGCCGACCACGCGCGCAGGTTCCTTCTGGACCGGGGGTTCTCGACGGCGGCCGCTCAGACCGTCTGGACGGCGGTCGCGCTGCACACCACGCCGGGCATCCCCGTCCGGATGGGCCCGGAGATCGCGGCCACGCACCTCGGCGTCCTGACCGACGGGATCGGCTTCGGGCTGGACGGACTGGAACGCGAGCAGGTGGACGCGATCCTCGCCGTCCACCCGCGCGGGGACTTCAAGAACGAGTTCCTGCGGGTCTCCGTCGAGGGGCTCAAGGACCGTCCCGGCACCACGAACGGCACGGTGAACTCCGATCTGCTCGAACACTTCGTCCCCGGCTTCCACCGCACGACGATGGTCGAGCGCGTCCTCGGCTCACCGTGGCCGAGCTGACAGGACGCCTGGTCAAGGCCGTGTTCGTGGTGGGTTGGTCGTTGCCGAGCGGGTATCGGGTCGATGTCGGCCCAGCCTCGGGGCGCCGGCGTTCTGGAAAGGAGCGAGCATGCGAGCGATCACCGCACGGGACCGTGACGCGGGCGTCGGCGGCCTCACGCTGACCGACGTGCCCTACCCGCACGCCGCGGAGAACGACGTCATCGTGCGCGTGCACGCTGCGGGCTTCACCCCCGGAGAGCTCGACTGGCCGGGGACGTGGACCGATCGCGCCGGTCGCGACCGGACGCCCAGCGTCCCCGGGCACGAGCTGTCGGGAGTGGTGGTCGAACTCGGGTACGGAACCACCGGCCTCACCGTGGGCCAGCGGGTGTTCGGGCTGACGGACTGGACCCGCAACGGCTCCCTGGCCGAATACACCGCGGTGGAGGCCCGCAACCTCGCTCCCCTGGCGGCCGACGTCGACCACACCGTGGCCGCCGCGCTGCCCATTTCGGGGCTGACGGCATGGCAGGGACTGTTCGACCACGGCCGCCTCACGACGGGCCAGACCGTCCTCGTCCACGGCGCCGCGGGCGGTGTCGGCTCGATCGCCGTCCAGCTCGCGCGGGAGGCGGGCGCCCGCGTGATCGGCACCGGCCGGGCCGGCGACCGGGACGTGGCGCTCGGCCTCGGCGCGCAGAAGTTCCTCGACCTGGGCGCGGACGATCTGCGGGACGCCGGGGAGGTGGACGTCGTGTTCGACGTCATCGGCGGAGAGATCCTCGAACGATCGACCGGACTGGTGCGGCCGGGCGGCACCCTCGTCACCATCGCCATGCCGCCCACCGTGCAGCCCGATGACGGGCGAGCCGTCTTCTTCGTCGTCGAACCCGACCGCGCCCTGCTGGCCGAACTCGCGCGCCGCCTTCAGGACGGACGGCTCAAACCCATCGTCGGCGACGTGCGGCCGCTCTCCGAGACGGCCTCCGCGTTCGCCCGCCACCGCCGCACGCCCGGCAAGACGATCATCCGGGTCGCGGACGAGCAGGGCTGACGTCGGCCTCGCCGCGCGGGAGGCGGTCAGGGACGGGGTGGGCGGAGGCCGTCGATGAGGATCGACAGCAGTCGCGGTCCCCGCGCGTCGAGTTCGGCGTCGTCCAGGCGTGACAGCCAGCTGATGAGCACGATGACGTCGCGGGCCTCGGCGTCGGCGCGGACGCTGCCGGCCGAGCGGCCGGCGGCCAGGAGGAGCTCCACCGCCTCGCCGATCGGGCCGAGGCTGTGGGCGGCGAGGTCGCGCCACGTCGCCGCTTCGATGGCGGCGAACACGTCGCGCTTGACCCGGGCGTAGGCGGCGACGCGGTCGAACCACGCCGCCAGCGCGTCGAGCGGTTCGTGGGTCTCCAGCAGGCGTGGAGCGGCGGCGACGAGTTCTTCCACTTCGCGGCGGTACACCTCAGCGAGGAGGTCCTCGCGCGTCGGGAAGTGCCGGTACAGCGTGCCCTGCCCGATGCCGCAGGCCTTCGCGACGGCGTTGAGCTTCAGCTCGCCCGGCTCGCGCACGAGGTCGCGGGCCGCCTGGAGGATCCGCTCGCGGTTGCGCTGGGCGTCCGCACGCCGTGCCGCGCCTGTGACAGAAGCGGACACGTGTCCGCTAGGCTGGTCGAGGTAACCGGACATGTGTCCCATTCTAGGTGGAGGTTCTCCATGACCATCCAGGGCAAGGTCGTCGCCATCACGGGGGCCAGCAGCGGCATCGGCGAGGCCACGGCCCGCCACCTCGCGGCGGAGGGCGCGGCCGTCGTCCTCGGCGCTCGCCGGACCGAGCGGCTGGACCGGCTCGTCGGCGAGATCGAGGCCGCCGGCGGGGAGGCGGCCGCCCTGCGGGTGGACGTCACCGATCCCGGCGACCTCCAAGCGCTCGTCGCCGGGGCCGTCGAGCGCTTCGGCCGGCTGGACGTCCTGGTCGGCAACGCCGGGATCAGCCGGATCGGCCCCGTCGCCGACCTGGACGTGGAGGGCTGGTCGGCGATGGTCGACGTCAACGTCAAGGGGATCCTGCACGGCATCGCCGCGGCCCTGCCGGTGTTCCGCCGCCAGGGCACCGGTCACCTCGTGACGGTCGTCTCGACCTCCGGCCTGAAGATCGTCCCCACTCAGGCGGTGTACGCGGGGACGAAGAACGCGGTGCGCACCCTGATGGAGGGCCTGCGGCAGGAGAGCACGGACGGGGTCCTGCGGACGACGTCGATCTCCCCCGGCTACGTCCGCACCGAGCTCATCGACAACGCCGTGGACGACCCGGCCGTGCGCGAGCAGGCCAGGCGGAACATGGCCGACCTCGGCATCGACCCCCTGGCGGTGGCCCGCGCGATCGCGTTCGCGATCGACCAGCCCGACGACGTCGAGATCGGCGACCTGACCATCCGGCCGTCCCGCCAGGGCTGACGGTCCCGGAGGGTCAGATGTCGGCTTCGATGGCGAAGGTGTTGCCATCCGGGTCCTGGAACCAGGCGATGCGCCCGCCCCCGGCCCGCGGGCAGATCCCCCTGGCGTCGCATTCGAACTGGTCGTAGCGGACGAACTCGACGCCGGACGAGGCGAGTTCGTCCACGATCTGGTCGATGTCGTCGACGTACCACGTCGCCAGCGTCGCGTCGGTCTTTCCGGCGGTGACGGACTGGTACACGTTCAGCGCCGGGCCGCCGCCGGACGCGTAGACGCGGCTGCCGCCGATGATGTCGGCGCTGGGACCGGTCTGCAGGACCTCGAGGCCCAGTCTGCCTTCGTAGAACGCGACGGCCTTCTCGATGTCGGAGACGGCGACGGACGTCCTGACGTCATACGTGCTCAAGGGCATGAACCACTCTCTCACACACGATCGGCTCCGACCTTGGGGCGCCTCGAAGGCCGCCTTACCGCGGGCATTGGCGGGGAAGGCGGACTTTTCCGGGAGTGTGCTTGAAGGTGTTCATCACGAGCCATTCGTCCAGTTCCGGATCGAAAAGGTTCTGGACGCCGAACTGGAGCACCTGCCAGAAGGTCCCCCGGTCGCGCTGGTCGACGTAGACGTCACCGAGGGCGAGCGGAAAGCGGAGGAACTTGCCGGGCGGGAGTTGCGGCACGACGACGCCGACCCTCCAGTGGTTCACGTGGCGCCGCGGGTTCCGCTGCAGCGTCTCCCGTCCGACGAAGCGCGAGGTGCTGAGCTTCTGGTTCAGGGTGTCCAGGTTGAATCCGGGAATGCGGGAGCATTCGTGGTCGTTGAGGCCGGGCCATTTGTAGGTCAGCGTGTAGAGCGAGTTCCGGTAGATGAGGTTCGTGAACCAGATCGGGTAGCGGGGGCCGCCCGCGATCATCTGGCTGTCGCCGTCTCGTCCCGTCCAGGTGAAGGGCACCGTCACGCCGAGGTCCCGGACGATGTATTTGCCGCTTCCGTGGAAGTTCCGCGGCAGCTTGGGCGGGAGCGGCCCGGCCTTCCCGCCGGCGGTTCCGGGCGACGGCGCCATACCGGTCCGGTCTGCGGCGACGGCGGGAGTCAGGGCCGAGAGGGCGAGCATTCCGGCGACTGTTCCCGACATGGCCGCCCGGCGTGTCCGATTCACGGTTCTCCTCGGATGCTGCGTCGCGCGCCGCCGCGGCGCTGCATCCTCACGCAGCGATGCAATTGCACCGTCCCCCGCCTCGGAGACGACGAAAACCACAGGTGGGTCATGGTGTGTTCTTGCGCCGGTGAGCGCCCCGCGCGTGCTCAGACGCCGTCGACCTCCATGGTCGTGACCGTGTTCGACTCGTGGACCACCGTGAGCAGACCGCCCTGGAAATCGGCGTCGGGCCGGCGCGCGTAGCGGCGTGCGGCGGGGGCGTCGATCGTGTCGGTGACCCATACTCGGGCCGCGTTCGCGCCTTCGGTCAGCGACCGCAGATCGTAGGTGACGGTTCGTTTCCGGCCGCCGTTGACGGTCACCAAAACCAGCCGCCCGGCGGACGGGTCGTGGGCGGCGACGGTGTTCGTGTGCCCGGATTTCAGGATCCGCATCCCCGGCCTGATATGGCGGCTGTATTGGGCGAGGACGTGATACTTCGTGTTGACGCCGCCCACTTCGCCTTTGAGCGTGCCCGGCGCTCCACCGGTCGGATTCGGGGTCCGGTCGTCGTACTCGCCGTCCAGCAGCCCCCAGTCGAGCGCCTCGACGGGCTGCCAGCAGACCCATCCGGCCGCACGGAGATACCGGATGTCGCGGCTGATGCTCAGCGCCATCGCCAATCCGTCGGGCTCGCCTTCGGCGTACTCGGACTGCCATATCGGAGTCTCTTCGCCGACGGCTTCGCGGAGCTTGGTGCGGCTGCGGCCTTTCTCGTCGGGCTCGTAGGCGTGGACGTTGACGCGGCCGACGAGCCGTCTGGCGCCTTCGGTGAGCTTCTGCCAGGTGTCGACCGCGTCCATATAGCGGCATTCGTCGGACGCGGCGATCAGCACGTCGCCGAGGCCGTGCTCGTCCAGCGCGCGGCGCAGGCACTCGATGACCGCTTCCTGCGCGCCGAGGGTGAAATGGCACCCCTCCTGGTTCTGCCGCGCGTGCCATGCGGTCAGCGAGGGCTCGTTGAACGGCTCGACCGACGAGAAGCGGATGCCCCAGTCGTCGCGGGCGCGCCGGGCCACCGCCGCGATGAAGCGGGCGAACGCGTCCTGGTACTGGAATTCCAGGTTGTCCTGTTCGCCTTGCTCGGCGCCGGAGGGATTCCCGTTGACGGTCATCCACCAGGGCGGTGAAACCGAGAACATCTCGAAGGTGTCGGCGCCGGCGTCGCGCGCCTTCGCCAGCATGCTCCGCTGGTTCGGGTCCGCGCTCCAGTCCCACCTTTCGCCGTCGTAGTACGTCTCGATCTGCTTGCGCCGGACGATGGCTGGCGACTCGACCATCGCCGAGCCGCCCGTCCAGGTGCAGGCCCCGAGGTTGTAGCGCACGATGTTCAGGCCCAGGCCGGGAAGCTCGATCTCGCGGCCGGAGGTCGTCACCCTGGCCGTGTCCAGGCCGAACAGGGCCGCGGCCAGGTCGTCCCGCGCGCCCAGTCCGGTGTTCGCCCACCAGGACAGGCAGGTCCCCCACCCGTCCCATATGTACGCGCCCTCGGGGTCGATGACCCGCTCATCGGACATGTCCACGCCTTCGCTCGTCCGTCGCCACCCGGGATGTGTTCGGACGAGCAGGCGCTATCCAGCGCTTTCCAGAACTTTGCCTGATCGATTCCCGAAAGAGGCTCGGGCCTCTTTCCTTATGCGGCGCAGGGCGTGCTTGCGGGAAGGCGGCCCGCACGGAAAGCGGCCGGGGAGACGCCCATGAGCGCGTGGAAGTCGGCCGTCATGTGGGACTGGTCGTAGTAGCCGGTATCGGAGGCGAGGCCCGCCCACTGCGCGGAGCCCGCGCGGGCCAGCACCGTGCGGACGCGCTGGATGCGGGCGAAGCGCTTGGGCGGCAGGCCGACCCGGTCGGTGAACAGGTCGCGCAGGTGGCGCTCGCTGACCGAGAGCCGCCGGGCGAGCGCGGCGACCCGTTCCCCGGTGGTGGACAGCGACTCGACGGCCTCGCGGAGCAGCAGGTCGCGCGCGTCCGCGCCGTCGCGCAGCCCGTCGAGCAGCGTGTGCTCGACGGCCCGCAGGATCGCGTCGGGGCCGGTCAGCTCGTTGAGCCGGGCTTCGAGGCGGGCGGCGCGGTCGCCCCACAGGTCGGTGAGCGGGACGGCCCGGTCGCGCAGCTCGCCGGCCGGGACGCCGAGCAGCGTCCGGGCGGCGCCCGGGCGCAACCGGGCCCGGACGCACATCGGCAGGTTCTTGCCCGGGTTGTAGGAGGCGCGGCTGCGAGGGCCGACCACGCGGAGGTCGCCGTCCCGGGCGCCGGTCCTGCGGTAGACGAGCGCGGTGGCGGCGTCGGGGAGGTGGACGATCGGCCGGGCGCCGTCGGGCCGCATCAGCGTCGCGTCGGCGATCCAGGGCCGCAGCGCGGGCATGGGGGTCATCGCGTCCACGCCGACGACTCTACGGCCTGCCGGTTCTTCCTATATCCGCCGTGGGGCGGGGCGGCAGAGTGCCCGGCATGATCCTCGTGACGGGTGCGACGGGCACCATCGGAACAGAAGTGGTCCGGATCCTGGCCGAGCGCGGCGAGCGGGTCCGGGCGATGACGCGGAACCCGGACGGCAGGAGCCTGCCGGCGGAGGTCGTCCGGGGCGACTTCGACGACCCCGGCTCCCTGGACGGCGCGGTGGCCGGGTGCGACGCGGTCTTCCTGCTGGACGCGCCGGGCCCCTGGATCGAGCGGCACGACCGGGCGATGCTCGACGCCGCGCGGTCCGGGGGCGTCCGAAGGGTGGTGAAGCTGTCGGCCATCGGCACCGGCGAGGACACCGAGGTCAGGGCAGGCGGCTGGCATCTGCCCGGCGAGCAGGCGCTGCGTGCGTGCGAGGCGGAGTGGACGATCCTGCGGCCGAGCAGCTTCGCCACCAACACGCTGCACTGGGCCTCGATGATCCGCGCGGGGCGGCCGGTCGCCAACCTGACCGGGAACGGCGCCCAGGGCGTGATCGATCCGCGCGACGTCGCCGAGGTGGCGGTCGCGGCGCTGACCGCGCCGGGCCACGCGGGGCGGACCTACACGCTGACCGGCCCCGAACTGCTGAGCGCGCCCGACCAGGTGGCGATCCTACGGGAGGTGCTCGGCCGCCCGATCGGGATCGTCGACGTGCCGCCGGAGGCGGCGAAGGAGCAGATGATCGCGGCGGGCCGGGACCCGGAGTTCGCCGAGGGCGCGATGCGCGGCCAGCGGTTCATCGCCGAAGGGGGGAACGCCCGGCTGACCGCCGACGTGGCCGCCGTCCTCGGCCGTCCGGCGCGCACCTACACGACGTGGGCCCGCGACTACCGGGCCGCGTTCGAATGAGCCGTCGGCGCCGGAGGCGGGCGCGGCTCAGCGATCCGTGCCGGTGAAGGCGCCGGCGGCGGCGGCCAGGGCGGCGGTCCGGGCGGCGTGGTCGGGGAGGTCCGGGTCGGGGGGTGTGCGGAGGAGCACGAGGTGGTGGTAGACCGGGGCGGTGGCGGCGATCAGGAGCTGCCTGGCGTTGGTGGCCGGGGGGAGTTCGCCGCGTCGGACGGCCCTGGTGACGACGATCTCGCAGCGGGCGTAGCGGTCCTCCCAGAGCCGCCGCTGGGCGCGCTCGGCCTTCTCGGAGCGGAACGACGCGGCGATCAGGGCCGCCATGACCGGCGGCCGCGCGGTCATGGCGTCCTGGATCTCGCGGTTCAGCCCGGCCAGGTCGCGTTCCAGGGAGCCGGTGTCCGGGGGCTGCCAGGCGTCGTCGGCCGCCGCGTCCAGGACGTCGGCGAGCAGGCCGCCGACGTCGCCCCACCGCCGGTGGACGGTGGCGCGGTGGACGCCGGCGCGGGCGGCGACGGCCTCGACGGTGAGGCCGTCGAACCCGTCCTCGCCGAGTTCGGCGAGGACGGCGTCGTGGACCTGCGTCCGGACGCGGGCGGTGCGGCCGCCGGGGCGGCGCCGCGGCGGCGCGGGCCCGTCGTCTGCCGGTGGCGTCATCGGTGGTGCTCCGGTTGCTCGGTGGGACGGCGTCGTGCCAGTATCTTAATGCATCAATTGTCGCATTAGTGTGGACCGTCCCGCCGGGCGGACCCGCCCCGCCGAAAGGAACGGCCCGCCATGCCGCCCGTGCCCGCCGACCCGGACGTGCTGCACCCGATCCCGGGCCGGCCGCGCGTCGTGCTGCTGAAACCCCTGGTCACGTCCCCGCTGATCGAGGTCGGCGAGTTCTCCTACTACGACGACCCGGACGACCCGACCGCCTTCGAGACCCGCAACGTGCTCTACCACTACGGGCCGGAGAGGCTCGTCATCGGGAGGTTCTGCGCGCTCGGCGAGGGCGTGCGGTTCCTCATGAACGGCGCGAACCACCGCATGGACGGGCCGTCGACGTTCCCCTTCCCGATCATGGGCGGCTCCTGGGCCGAGCACGCATGTCCGGCGACATCGACGCCCTGGAGGCCGCCGCGCCCCCGCGCCCTTGACCGCGGGGGCGGGTGGCGGCGGCGCACGGCTCCGCGGCGGCGACGCCGCGAGTAGCCTTGGGCGGTGTTCTCGTCTCAGGGGCCGTCGCTGCGCGAACTGGCGGTGCAGGCGCTGTCGTCGGTCGAGCGGGGCTACGACCTGCTCGCCCCGAAGTTCGACCACACGCCTTTCCGCACGTCCGACGCCGTTCTCGACGCGACCGCCGAGGCGCTGCGGCCGCTCGGGCCGTTCGGCCGGGGGCTGGACGTGTGCTGCGGCACCGGCGCGGGCCTGCGGACGCTCGAGGCCGTGTGCCGGGAGCGGATCGCGGGCGTCGACTTCAGCGCCGGGATGCTCGCGGAGGCGCGCGAAGCGCATCCGGACGCGGAGCTGGTCCGGGCGGACGTCCGGAGCCTTTCCCTCGGCGCGGAATTCGACCTCGCCGTGACCTTCGGGGCGCTCGGCCACCTGCTGCCCGCCGAACGCCCCGCCGTTTTCACCGGGGTGCATCGGGCGCTGCGGCCCGGCGGGCTCTTCGCCTTTCCGCTCGGCGGCCCGCTGCCGATCACGTCGCCCTGGTATTGGGCGCTGCTCGGATTCGACGCGGTCATGCGCGTCCGGAACGCGGTGTGGCGTCCCCCGTTCGTCATGTACTACCGCACCTGCCCGCTGAGCGCGGTCACCAAGGATCTGGCGAAGGCCGGATTCAGCGTGACGACCGTTCCCCTGACGGCTCTGGGCCGCCGAGACAACGGCACTCCCCGCGCCCGCCTCGTCCTCGCGCGAAAGCCCGGCGGCTCTTCGGCCGCGAATTCCCCGGAGGAATGACGGAATCGCTGCCCGGAGCGGCGGTGGTCACGGGGTCGATATCGGGAAGTTCGGCTCGGGGTCGTCCATGACGGCCAGGAGGCGGCGGAGCGCGGCGACGTCGCCGGTCACGTCGATGCCCTCCGTGCTCTCGCCCTTGATGAGGGCGAACAGTCCCGGCCTGGTCAGGGTGAGGGTCAGGTCGGCGGGGCCGGACGGGGCGCCGACGCGGCGGTGGGTGAGGGCGCCGTTGGACAGGGTCATGCGGTGCCGGTCGCCGGAGTCGGTGAAATGCCAGTCGATGGTGAGGTGCTCGTCCCACGCCTTCGGGCCGTTCACGCGGATCGCCATCGAGTCGAAGACCTGGCCAACGGTCATGCCCGCCGTCACGCCGCCGGAAATGCTCGTCGGGACCGGCTTGATGCCCTCGCGCAGCTCCATGGCACCGGTCAGGTAGAAATTGCGCCAGATGCCGTTCTCGGCGCCCTCGCCGAGGCGCTGGAACACGTCGGCCAGCCCGGCTCGCGCGTCGGCGTTCTCCGGATCGGCGAAGACGACGTGGTCGAACAGCGTGGCCGCGAAACGCAGGTCGCCCCGGGCGGCGTAGTCGCGGGCCATCGCCATCGTCCTGGACGCGCCGCCCATGCATTCGACATAGCGGCGGGCCGCCTCGACGGGCGGATGCTCCCACAGGTGCGCGGGATTGCCGTCGAACCAGCCCATGTAGCGCTGGTAGATGGCCTTGACGTTGTGGCTCACCGAGCCGTAGTAGCCGCGCGCGTGCCAGGCGCCGGCGAGGGCGGGCGGCAGGTCGATCATCTCGGCGATCTCGATGCCGGTGTGGCCCTGGTTGAGCAGCCGGAGCGTCTGGTCGTGCAGGTAGGCGTAGAGGTCGCGCTGCTGGGACAGGAACGCGACGATCTCCGCGCGGCCCCAGGTCGGCCAGTGGTGGGACGCGAACGCCACGTCGGTGCCGCCGGCGAACAGCGTGATGGCCTCGTCCAGGTACCGGGCCCAGACGCGGGCGTCGCGGACGAGCGCGCCCCGCGGCGTCAGGACGTTGTGCAGGTTGTGGGTGGCGTTCTCCGCCATGCACAGGGCCCGCCGCTCGGGGAAGTGGAGGTTCATCTCGGCGGGCGCTTCGGTTCCGGGGGTGAGCTGGAAGACGATCCGGACCCCGTCGATGACCTCCGTCTGCCCGGTCCGGGTGATGTTCCTGGTCGGGGGGACGAGGGTCACCCGTCCCCACGAGGCGGCCTGCCCGAGGCCGGTGCCGACCGTCCCGTCCGGTCCCTTCGGCAGCAGGGCGCCCGTCTGGTAGACGCCGCGGCGGCCCATCGCGGTGCCCGCGTAGACGTTCTCGGCGACGGCGTGGTCCAGGAACCCGGCCGGCGCCAGGATCGGCACCGCCCCGGGGTCGCCGTCCGGGATGACGCCTTCGGCGCCGCCGAAGTGGTCGACGTGGGAGTGGGTGTAGACGAGTGCGGTGACCGGCCGGTCGCCGCGGTGCTCGCGGTAGAGCGCCAGCGCGGCGGCGGCCGTCTCGGCGGACACGAGCGGGTCGATGACGACCACGCCG
The DNA here is from genome assembly GCF_040299565.1 of Spirillospora sp. NPDC000708. Taxonomy (NCBI): domain Bacteria; kingdom Bacillati; phylum Actinomycetota; class Actinomycetes; order Streptosporangiales; family Thermomonosporaceae; genus Spirillospora; species Spirillospora sp. NPDC000708. The sequence goes on along the minus strand of NZ_JBEPCJ010000021.1, from coordinate 25,667 downwards.
TGCTCCCCCTCGACCAGGGTCATGTTCGACAGGTCGAGGCCCCGCACCTGGTAGATGCCGTCCGTGACCTCGAAGAGCCCCTGCACGGCGCACAGCCGCGACTGCCGCCACAGGGACGGGTTCACCGACTCGGGGCACGGGCCGTCGAGGAACGCGTAGGCGTCGCCGTCCCAGACGACGCGCCCGCCGGCGTCCGTCACGACGTCGGGCGACAGGGACGCCACCCGGCCGCGCGCGGCGTTCTCGAAGTCGGTCCGGTCTTCGAACGCGGGTCCAGCCATGACCCCCGTATGTCCCGGAACAAATCGCCACAAAAGCCCCGCCGGGCAAAGAGTCGGGGCGACCGGGTCGACTTCCGGTCACATTTCACCCCGGCCCGCGCCAAAAGGGCACCGAACACGGTTGCGGCTACCAGAACAACGGGGACCTTTCCGGCATCAACGACCGGCCGCGAGCATGGGGAGGCCAACGATGACCAGAACGGCGCACGGCTCGGCCCGGCACCTGCGGCCGACGTCCGGATGGCTCACGTTCGCCGGCACCCTCGCCATGGTGATCGGCGCGTTCAACGTCATCGACGGCCTGGTCGGCCTGTTCAGGGACAACTACTACCTCGCCAACGGCAACCAGATCCTGGTGTTCGACTTCACCTCGTGGGGCTGGTTCTGGCTGATCCTCGGCGCCTTCCAGATCGCCGTCGGCGCGGGGATCATCGCCGGGCGGATGTGGGCGCGCGTCGTCGGCGTCATGTTCGCCGTCCTCACCGCGATCGGCCACATCGCGTTCCTGCGGGCCTTCCCGCTCTGGTCGGTGCTGACCATCGCGATGTCCATCCTGCTGATCTACGCGCTCACCGCGCCGTCGTCGCGGGCCCGGGGCTGAGCCCGCCCGCCACGGCCCGGGCCGCGGCACGGTGCTCCTCAGCCGCCGCCGGGTCCGTCCCGTCGAGGACGGCGGCGATGCCCTCGTGGGCCAGCGCCTCCTCGTGCCGGTACCCGACCTTCGGGGCCAGCTCCAGCGCCCGCCGGTGCAGCCGCAGGGCCTCCTCGGGCAGCCCCGCCAGCCGGCACGTCTCGCCGTAGCCGTTCAGGAAGTGGATCTCCCAGTGCTCCTCGAACAGCTCGTCGAGCAGCGCGAACGCCCGCCGGTGGGCGTCCAGCGCCTCCTCGTACCGGCCCATCCGGCGCAGGGCGACGCCGAGGCAGTTCAGGCACCACGCCTCGTTGTGCTTGTGGCCGTCCTCGCGCGCCAGGTCGAGGGCCTCGTGCAGGTGCCGGACGGCCTCGCCGGGCTCCTCGCCGGCGATGGCCACGCCGAGCGTGATCCGGGCCGTCAGCGCGGGCGCCCATGACGGGTCGGAGTGCGGGACCTCCAGGGCCCTGCGGGCCAGCCGCGCCGCCTCCTCGCGGTGCCCGAGCTGCAGCATCGCCCACGCCTCGTACGCGGTGGCGTGGGCGGCGCCCGTCGGGCAGCCGGCCGCCTCGTACAGCCGCCCGGCCGTCCGGAACAGCTCCAGCGGCTCCTCGACGTGCCCCTCGTCCCACTTCAGGTAGCCGCGGCGCAGAATCAGCTCCGCCTGCGACAGGACGTCCCCCGCCCGCGACACCAGCGGCGCCGCCGCCTCGTACGCGGCGCCGGCCTCCGCCATCCGGCCCGCGTTGTACCGCGCGAAGCCGAGGTCGCTGTGCGCCTCGGCGAGCGAGAGCGGGTCGCCGAGGCGCCGCGCGGCGTCCACCGACCGCTCGAAGAGGACGTTGAGCTGCGTCGTCCCGCAGCGCCGCGCGAAGTACGCCCGCATGAAGCGCGGCAGCTCGCACACGTGCGCGTCGGCGCCGGCGGCGACCGCGGCGTGGAAGGCGGCCATCAGGTTCCCGTACTCGGCGCCGAACCAGGCGAGCGCCGCGTTCTTGTCGGGGAACCGCGGCAGCCCGGCCGGAGCCCGGCCCGCCGAGGCGGCCCGGCTGCCCGCCGGGAACGGCATCGCGGCGTCGGCGGCCGCGGCGGCGTGCACGTAGTAGTCGAGGACGCGGCTCAGCGCCCGCTCCCGCTCCGCCGGGGACTCGTGCTCGGCGGCGGCCCGGCGCGCGTGCTGGTGCACCAGGTCGTGCAGCCGGTAGCGGCCCGCCGCCGGCTGCTGGACGAGGTGCGCGTCGAGCAGATCCTCCAGCATGGCCAGGGCGGTGCGCGGCGGGACGTCCGCGAGCGCCGCCGCCACGTACTCGTCGAACGACGCCCCGGGCAGCTCCCCCAGCAGCCGGAACAGGCGGCGCTGCGCCCGGTCGAGCTGCCGGACGGACATCGCGAACGCGGTGTCGAACTCGCTGGCGCCCTCCGCCATCCGCTCGACGAGGATGCCGACGGTCCAGCCCGGCCGGTGCCGCAGCCGGGCCGCGGCGAGCCGCAGCGCGAGCGGCAGGTGCCCGCACAGCCGCAGCACCTCCGCCGCGGCCTCCGGCTCGCGGGCCAGCCGGCCGCCGGGACCGCCGGACCCGCCCGCCTCGCCGCTCGCGCGGGCCAGCAGCTCCGCGCTCTCCTCCGGGGACAGCACGTCCAGCGACACCGGGGGCACCTCGTCCAGGCCCAGCAGCCGGTTGCGGCTGGTGATCAGGGCGACGGACGGGCCCGCGCCGGGCAGCAGCGGCCGGACCTGCGCGGCGTCGGCGGCGTTGTCCAGCACCACGACGGCCCGCAGCCCCGCCAGCTCCGACCGCCAGCAGGCCGCGAGCGGCTCGACGCCGCCCTCCTGCGGGATCTTCTCGGACGGGACGTCGAGCGCGGCGAGCAGCGACCGCAGCGCGGTCTCGGGGTCGAGGGGCTCGCGGCCCTCGGTGAACCCGTGCAGGTCCAGGTAGAGCTGGGCGTCGGGCCGCTCGGCGGCGAGCCGGTACGCGGCGTGCACCGCCAGGCAGGTCTTGCCGACGCCCGCCATGCCGTCGACGGCGACGACCCGGCTGCCCGCCACCGCGTCGAGGACGGCGGCGAGCGCGGCCTCCCGCCCGGTGAAGTCGGGGACGTCGCGCGGCAGGTCGTTGCGGGGCGGGCGCGGGGCGCCGGCGGGCGGCGACGGCGGCCGCACCTGGCGGCTGGTCTTCGGGGGCGCCGGCAGCGGGCTCGACGCCCGCTCCCACAGCGGACGCAGCGGGCGCGGGTCGCGCTTCACGAGCCGGCACAGCGCGAGCACCGCCGGCCACGGCGGGACGGTCTGCCCGCCGAGGTAGCGCGACAGGGACGACGAGCTGAGGCCCGTGTCCCGGGCGAGGGCCCGGACGCCGCGTCCGGACAGCTCCTGGAGCAGCCGCAGCCGGGCGGCCAGCTCCTCCTCCGGGCCGGCCTTCGCCGTCCGCTGCTGCGCGACCACCGCTCCCCCGCCTCCCTGTCCCACGCGGGCCGGATCCGCGCGGGCGCTCCCGCCGCTGGTCAAGCCCGTTCCGGCTGTCCCACGGTGTCCCATCGGCGTCGTCCTGGCAAGCCCGTCCCGCTGTGATGGAGTCACGCCCCGGGGGAACGGGGCACCGGCCACGAAACAGGGAGAGACCGAGATGCAGTCCCGGATGCAGAACCCCGCCGTCGTCCTGTCCAGCGCGATGAAGCCGATCCAGGAGGTCTTCAAGGCCGTGCACTCCGGCGGGGTGGACGAGCAGACGCTGGAGCTGGTGCACCTGCGGGTCAGCCAGATCAACGGGTGCAGCGCCTGCGTCGACGCCGGCGCCAAGACGGCCCGGAAGGCGGGCGTGAGCGACGAGCGGCTGGCGCTGGTCGCCGCGTGGAGGGAGGCCCCGTACTTCAGCGAGGAGGAGCGGGCCGCGCTGGAGCTGGCGGAGGCCGCGACGCGCCTCGCGGACCGTCCCGACGCGGTGAGCGACGAGGTCTGGGACGCCGCCGCCACCTACTTCGACGAGAAGCAGCTGGCCGCGATCGTCCTGATGATCGGCGTCACCAACATGTTCAACCGGCTGAACGCCACCACCCGGCAGATCGCCGGCGCCTGGGGCTGAGCGGCCTCGCTCGCCGGGCGGCACCGCCGGGCGGCCTCGCTCGCCGGGCGGCACCGCCGGGCGGCGTCGTCGCAGGTGGGACGGCTGACCAGACCGGTCAGGAATCGAGAAGCACCGATGACCGAGCCGGAACTAGCGTGACCGGCACGGGCGCCCCGGACGGGGGCGCCCCGCACGAGAACCGAGGAGCGATCATGAGCGAGTCTTCCACCCAGGGGATCAAGACGGTCCTGCACCCCGTGTCCGACCTGGCGGCCGCCAAGGCGGTCTACACCGCGCTGCTCGGCGCCGCCCCGACGGCCGACTCGGAGTACTACGTCGGCTACGACGCCGAGGGCCAGCACATCGGGCTGGTGCCGGCCGGCGGGCCGCAGAAGATGACGTCGCCGGTGGCGTACTGGCACGTCGCGGACATCGAGGCGAAGCTGGCCGAGGTGACGGCGGCGGGCGCGGCCGTGCAGGACGCCCCGCGCGACGTCGGCGGCGGCCGCCTGGTGGCCACCTTCACCGACCCCGACGGCAACGTCCTCGGGCTGATCCAGGACAAGGGCTGATCCAGGACAATTGACTTTCTTCTTCCCTTAAGGGAGGAGATCCCTACGGCTCGCGCTGTGGGTGTTTCTGCTTCGCAGCCGACTGCGGAAGGGGGGACCCTTGCCGTCTGACATCAGCTCCACAGACATCGCCGGGGGCGCCCCCGGCTACGGCTCGACCAGCCGCAAGGATGTTCTTGGCCGCGTTGACGTCCCGGTCATGCCGGGTGCGGCAGCCCGGACACGTCCATGCCCGGGTGGAAAGGCTCAACTCGGCCAGCAGGTGCCCGCAGTGCGAGCAGGTCTTGGACGAGGGATACCAGCGGTCGACCACCACCAGGGTGCGCCCGGCCCGCTCGCATTTGTACTCCAACTGCCGCCGGAACTCGCGCCATCCGCAGTCGGAGATGGTGCGGGCGAGGCTGCGGTTGCGAACCATGTTGGCGACCGCGAGGTCCTCGACCACGATCACGTCCGCCTTTTGGACGAGGCTGGTGCTGGTGCGGTGCAGGAAGTCGGCGCGGGCGTTGCGGACCTTGCGGTGAGCGCGGGCGACCTTGGCCTTGGCCTTGCGGCGATTGACCGAACCGGGCTGTTTACGGGCCATGCGCCGCTGGTAGCGCGCAAGGTTTCGCTGCTTCTTCTCCAGATGGTGGGGGTTGGCGATGCGGTCCCCGTCGGAGGTCACCGCGAAGTCCTTGACCCCCAGGTCGATGCCGATCTGATGCCCGGCGGCATCCATGGGGGCGGGGGCTTGGGCATCGACGGCGAAGGTGACGTACCAGCGGTCGTCAGGCTCCCTCGAGATCACCACCATCGTCGGTTCCAGTGCCGCCAGGTCCACCTCATCAAAGGACCACACGAACGCCAGCGGTGCGGTGGTCTTTGCCATCCACAACTCACCCTTGCGCATCCGGAACGCCGAGCGCGTGTAGTGCGCGGACTGGCGGGAGTTTCGGGTCTTGAAGCGGGGATAGCGGGCGCGTCCGGCGAAGAAGTTGGCGAACGCGACATGCTGGTGCCGCAGCGCCTGCTGCAATGGAACGGAGGAGACCTCGGCGAGGAACGCCAACTCTCCGGTCTTCTTCCAACCGGTGAGCGCGGCGTCGGTCTCCTTGTAGGAGGTGCGCTTCCCCTCAGACCGCCAAGCGCGATGCCGTTCGGCGAGCGTCAGGTTCCACACCAGGCGTACGCAGCCGAATGTGCGCCCGAAGAGGGCAGCCTGCTCGGTGTCGGGATAGGCCCGGCACTTGTACGCCGTCCGCATGGCCATGACGTTACAGAATGACCGAGTGCATGTAAGGGCTTTCGGATGCCAGGGGCCGCAGGCACCGGGTGACACCTGACGGAGTCCAAACTCCTCTCCGGGAGCGAACCGGACATACTGTCGGACCGAGCAGGCGACACCGACGCGGCCCGCCCCTCCCGGGCCCGCCGACCCGATGGAGAGACCATGAGCACGACCACCAGCGCGGACGAGCCGGACGCCGCGCCGCGCAACGCGCCGCACGTCGCCGACAGCCACGACCTGATCCGCGTGCACGGCGCCCGCGAGAACAACCTCAAGGACGTCGGCATCGAGATCCCGAAGCGCCGGCTGACGGTGTTCACCGGCGTCTCCGGGTCCGGCAAGACCTCGCTGGTGTTCAACACGATCGCCGCCGAGTCGCAGCGGATGATCAACGAGACGTACAGCACCTTCGTGCAGGGCTTCATGCCGGCGCAGGCGCGGCCCGACGTCGACGTCCTGGAGGGGCTGACCACGGCGATCATCGTCGACCAGCAGCGGATGGGCGCCGACCCCCGCTCGACGGTCGGCACCGCCACCGACGCGCACGCGATGCTGCGGATCCTGTTCAGCCGGCTCGGGCGGCCGCACATCGGGTCGCCGCAGGCGTTCTCCTTCAACGTCGCGTCGATCAGCGGCGGCGGCGCCGTCAAGTACGAGCGCGGCGGCAAGACGGTGAAGGAGCAGCGCAGCTTCACGATCACCGGCGGGATGTGCCCGCGCTGCGAGGGCCGCGGGACGGTCTCCGACATCGACCTCGCCGAGCTGTACGACGAGGACAAGTCGCTGAACGAGGGCGCGCTCAAGATCCCCGGGTACAGCATGGACGGCTGGTACGGGCGGATCTTCCGCGGCTGCGGCTACTTCGACCCGGACAAGCCGATCCGCGAGTACACCAAGAAGGAACTGGACGACCTGCTCCACCGGGAGCCGACCAAGATCAAGGTCGACGGGATCAACCTGACCTACGAGGGCCTGATCCCGCGGATCCAGAAGTCGATGCTGTCCAAGGATGTCGACTCGCTGCAGCCGCACGTCCGGGCGTTCGTGACGCGGGCGACGACGTTCACCGTCTGCCCGGACTGCGGCGGCACGCGGCTCACCGAGGCGGCCCGGTCGTCCAAGATCGATGGAATCGGCATCGCCGACGCGTGCGCGATGCAGATCAGCGACCTGGCCGCGTGGGTCCGCGGGCTGGACGAGCCGTCCGTCGCGCCGCTGCTCGGGAAGCTGGCGCACACCCTCGACTCGTTCGTGGAGATCGGGCTCGGCTACCTGTCCCTGGAGCGGCCCTCGGGCACGCTGTCGGGCGGCGAGGCGCAGCGCGTCAAGATGATCCGGCACCTCGGGTCGTCGCTCACCGACGTCACCTACGTCTTCGACGAGCCGACGATCGGTCTGCACCCGCACGACATCCAGCGGATGAACGGCCTGCTGCTGCGGCTGCGGGACAAGGGCAACACCGTGCTCGTCGTGGAGCACAAGCCGGAGGCGATCGCGATCGCCGACCATGTCGTCGACCTCGGTCCCGGCGCCGGTACGAACGGCGGCACGGTCTGCTTCGAGGGCACCGTCGAGGGGCTGCGCGCGTCCGGCACCGTCACCGGCCGCCACCTCGACGACCGGGCCGCGCTGAAGAAGACGGTGCGCGAGCCCACCGGGAAGCTGGAGATCCGCGGCGCGTCGACGCACAACCTGCAGGACGTGGACGTCGACATCCCGCTCGGGGTGCTCACCGTCGTCACGGGCGTCGCCGGGTCCGGCAAGAGCTCGCTCGTGCACGGGTCGATCCCGGCGGGCGCGGGCGTGGTGGCGATCGACCAGGGCGCGATCCGCGGCTCGCGGCGCAGCAACCCGGCGACCTACACCGGGCTGCTCGACCCCATCCGCAAGGCGTTCGCGAAGGCGAATGGGGTGAAGCCCGCGCTGTTCAGCGCGAACTCCGAGGGCGCCTGCCCCGCCTGCAACGGCGCCGGCGTCGTCTACACCGACCTCGCGATGATGGCCGGGGTCGCCGTGACCTGCGAGGAGTGCGAGGGCAAGCGGTTCCAGGAGGCGGTGCTGGACTACCGCCTCGGCGGCCGCGACATCGCCGAGGTCCTCGCGATGCCGGTCGCGGAGGCCGAGGAGTTCTTCGGCGCCGGCGAGGCGCGGCTGCCCGCCGCGCACAGGATCCTCCGGCGGCTCGCCGACGTCGGGCTCGGGTACCTCGGCATCGGGCAGCCGCTCACCACGCTGTCCGGCGGGGAGCGGCAGCGGCTCAAGCTCGCCACCCACATGGGCGAGGACGGCGGCGTGTACGTCCTCGACGAGCCGACCGCGGGCCTGCACCTCGCCGACGTCGAGCAGCTGCTCGGGCTGCTGGACCGGCTCGTCGACGCCGGCAAGTCCGTGATCGTCATCGAGCACCACCAGGCCGTGATGGCGCACGCCGACTGGATCATCGACCTCGGTCCCGGCGCCGGGCACGACGGCGGGCGGATCGTGTTCGAGGGACCACCCTCCGACCTCGTCGCCGCCCGCTCCACCCTCACCGGGAAGCACCTCGCCGCCTACGTCGGCGCCTGACCGGCCATGGGCCTCGCGGACGTCCTCGGCCGCCTCCGGCGCGGGGCGGGGCGCCGCGGGGCCCGGCGGCGTCCCGGGGATGTCACCGGCGGGACGTACGATCCGGGTGTGGCCCGCAAACCCGCCTCGGAGCAGCGCCTTCTCGACCTGGCGCGGCTGCGGCGCGTCCGGGACCGGATCGACCGGGAGTTCGCGCGGCCGCTCGACGTCGAGGCGCTCGCCCGGGGCGTGAACATGTCGGCGGGGCACCTCAGCCGCGAGTTCCGCGCCGCCTACGGCGAGTCGCCCTACTCCTACCTGATGACGCGGCGCATCGAGCGGGCGATGGCGCTGCTGCGGCGCGGCGACCTCAGCGTCACCGAGGTGTGCTTCGAGGTCGGCTGCTCGTCGCTCGGCACGTTCAGCACCCGGTTCACCGAGCTCGTCGGGATGCCGCCCAGCGTGTACCGGCGGCGGGCGGCGGACGCGCCGGGCGAGCTGCCGTCGTGCGTGGCGAAGCAGGTGACGCGGCCGGTGCGGAGCAGGTCGCCGGGCCCGGGCGGGCCGCCGGGTTAGCCTGGCCGCATGGACATCGCCATCCATTCGACGTTCCTCCCGCACGAGGACCCGGAGGCGTCCCTGGCCTTCTACCGGGACGTCCTCGGCTTCGAGGTCCGGCTGGACGTCGGCAGCGGGCGGATGCGCTGGATCACGGTCGGGCCGCCCGGCGGGACGGGCACGGCCATCGTCCTGCACCCGCCGGCCGCCGACCCCGGCGTCACCGAGGACGAGCGCCGCACCATCGCGGAGATGATGGCCAAGGGCACCTACGCCATCATCCAGCTGGCCACGCCCGACCTCGACGGCGCCTTCAAGCGGCTCCAGGCGGGGAACGCCGACATCGTCCAGGAGCCGGCCGAGCAGCCGTACGGCGTGCGGGACTGCGCGGTCCGCGACCCGGCCGGCAACCTCATCCGCATCCAGCAGACCCGCTGACAACCCGCCCGGCCGGAAGCGGCCGGTGCGGGTGCCGGAGCGCTGCAGGTGCGCCGTTCTTTTCCAGGAAAGGCGTGGGGACGCCGTATTATCGCGGGCCGCCCAGGTTCGGGGGGTGCGGTAATTTTGGGCGGAATCCCCGAGGGAAGGGCGTCGTTCATGGCAGCGGACGGGCCGGTCATCGACACGAGCGTTCCGCATTCGGCGCGCGTCTGGAACTACTGGCTGGGCGGCAAGGACAATTATCCGGTCGACCGGGAGGTCGGCGAGCAGGTCCGCGCGGTGTATCCGGGAATCGTGGACGTGGCGCGCCACTCGCGGGCGTTCCTCGGGCGCGCGGTGCGGTATCTGGCGGGCGAGGCGGGTATCGCGCAGTTCCTCGACATCGGCACCGGCCTGCCGACGGTGGACAACACCCACGAGGTCGCGCAGCGGGTGAACGCGGGCTGCCGGATCGTCTACGTGGACAACGACCCGCTCGTCCTGACGCATGCCCGCGCCCTGCTCAGCAGCACTCCGGAGGGCGCGTGCGACTACATCAGCGCGGACGTCCGGGACCCGGACGCCATTCTCGAACGGGCGTCGCGGACGCTCGATCTCGGCCGTCCGGTCGCGCTGATGATGCTGGGCATTCTCGGGAACGTATGGGACGACGCGGAGGCGCGGGCGATCCGCGACCGGCTCGTCGGAGCGCTGGCGCCGGGCAGTTTCCTCGTTCTGGAGGACGGCACCGACAAGGTGGATCCGGAGGCGGCCGCTCAGGCGGAGCAGACGCGCGCGGAAGCGGGCGACCCTTACAAGCTCCGCACCCCCGAGCAGATCGCGGCCTATTTCGACGGCCTGGAACTGCTGGAACCCGGTGTGGTGTCGGTGTCGCAATGGCGTCCGGAGGCCACTCCGTGGGGCAGCCCCGCGGAGGTGACGGCTTTCTGCGGCGTTGCGCGGAAACCCGCCGTCACCTGACGCGCCCTTTCCACGCCCCGCCGCGGCCTTTCCAATGGAGGCGGGCGGAGTCGACGGTCATCGCGGCGTACATGAGCGCGATCAGCGGCAGCGCCGGCGCTCTCAGCGGCGAAAGGCCGTAGAAGCGCAGCATCGGGACGTAGGTGGCGGTCATCAGCGCCCACGCGAGGAGGCCCGCGGCGGCGGGCAGGGGGCTGAGGGCCGCCAGCCCGGCGAGCGCCGCGACGGGCGGGACGGCGTACACCAGCAGCAGCCCGAGGACGGTGCCGAGCAGCAGCGCGGGCGAGTAGCGGAGCTGGTGGTAGGCGCTGCGGGTGATCATGGCCCACAGGTCGCGCAGGTGCGGGTAGGGGCGGCGGCTGACCACGTCCCGGTCGAGGTCGAGGCGGCAGCGGGCGCCGGCGCGCTTGAGCAGGCGGCCGAGCGCGACGTCGTCGATGAGCGCGCCGTGGATCGCGGCGAGCCCGCCCGCCGCCTCCAGCGTCTCGCGGCGGACGAGCATGCAGCCGCCGGCCGCGGCGGCGGTGCGGCGGCCCCGGGCGACGCGGCGGAACGGGTAGAGCTGCGCGAAGAAGTACACGAAGGCCGGGACGATCCAGCGTTCCCAGGCGGTGGCGGTGCTGAGGGCGGCCATCCGGGACACGAGGTCGCGGTCGTGCGCGGCGCGGACGAGGCGGGCGAGCGTGCCGGGCGCGTAGGCGATGTCGGCGTCGGTGAACAGGTAGAAGTCGGGCTCGCCGGCGGCCCGGACGCCCTCGGACATCGCCCACACCTTGCCCGCCCAGCCGGCGGGCCGCTCGCGGGCCCGGACGACCCGGGACGCGCCGAGCCGGGCGGCGGTCTCGGCGGTGCCGTCGCCGCTGGCGTCGTCCACGACGACGACGTCGAAGCGGCCGGGGTAGCGCTGCGCGAGGACGGTCGGGAGCGTGCCGGGCAGGACGGCGGCCTCGTCGCGGGCCGGGATCACGGCGGTGACGTGCGGCCACGCGGGCGGGTCGGCGCGGGGGCCGGCGGTGTCGGGGACGCCGGTCCGGGTGCGCCAGAAGCCGCCGTGGGCGACGGCCAGGTACAGCCAGGCCGCGAGGGAGGCCAGTGCCAGTACGCCCAGGATCAGCACGTCCGGCAGCCTCGCATCCGGCGGTGGTGATCGTCCAGCATCACGGAGCGTGAAGATGGGCATCCACAGGGTGTGGACGCTCCCTGGCGCCGGCCGCTCGTCCGGACGGTCGCGCGCATGCTGGTGATCTCGGCCTGCATGGTGGCCCTGTACGCGGTGGCGCCGCTGGACGTGCGGTTCGGGGCCGCCTCCGCGCTGGCGCTGGTCGGGTCGCTGGCGGGTCTCGGGGTGCTCACCGGCTGGCAGGCGCGGTCGATCGTCCGTTCGCCGTCGCCCTGGCTGCGCGCCATGGAGGCGCTGGTGACGTCGCTCGTCGTGTTCCTGCTGCTGTTCGCCTCGTCGTACCTGCTGATGGACAGCGGCGGGACGGGCCACTTCTCCGAGCGGCTGTCGAAGGTGGACTCCCTCTACTTCACCGTGACGGTGTTCTCCTCCGTCGGATTCGGCGACATCGTGCCCGTGTCGACGGCGGCGCGGATCCTGACGACCGTGCAGATGCTCGGTGACCTGGTGTTCCTCGGCGCCGTCGGGCGGGTGCTCCTGGAGGCCGCGCGCAGGGGCGCGGAGCGGCGCGACCGCACCGGACGCCCGGACGTTCACGGATGACCGGCGGCCCGGCGTCAGCCGCCGGGCAGCTCGCCCAGCTTGACCTGGACGTCCTTCTTCGACCCGCTCGGCTCCTGGATCCGGACCTTCACGGTCTGGCCTGGCTTCAGCCCGGCCAGGACGGCGGCCAGCGCCGTCTGGTCGGGCGTCGGGGTGCCGTTCACTGAGAGGATCAGGTCGCCGGCCTTGATCCCGGCCTTGTCGGCACCGGCGCCCTTCGTCACGTCCACCACGGCGACCGCGGTCTTCTCGCCGCTGCTCGGGTCGACGATCGTGCGGACGGTCGCGCCGATCGCGGCCCGCCCGGACTGCGCCACCTTCCCGTTCCGGATCAGCTGCGGGGCGATCTTCTTGACGGTGTCGCTCGGCGTCGCGAACCCGATGCCCGCGGCGGCCCCGCCGATCTGCGGGTCGGACGCGGCGGCGGTCGGGATGCCGATGACCTGCCCGTCCAGCGTGACGAGCGCGCCGCCGCTGTTGCCGGGGTTGATGGGCGCGCTGGTCTGGATCGCGTCGCCGATCGTCGCGCCGGGGAACGCGCCCTCCTGCTTGGTGGACACCGTCCGGTTCAGCGCGGAGACGATCCCGTTCGTCACGCTCCCGGCGAGGCCGAGCGGGTTACCCATGGCCAGCACGATCTGCCCGACCCTGGCCTGGGCGGAGTCCCCGAACGCGGCCGGGCGCAGGGTGCCGCCGGCCGCCCTCACCACCGCGAGGTCGTCGGCGACGAAGGAGCCGACGAGGTTCGCCTTCAGCGGGCTGCCGCCGCTGGAGGCCGTCACCCGGATCTGCTTGGCGCCCGCGACGACGTGCGCGTTCGTGACGATGTCGCCCTTGTCGTCGTAGACGACGCCGGACCCCTCGCCCTGGTCGGTCTCGATCTTCACGACGGAGGGCAGCACGGACGAGACGACCTGCTCGTACTGCTGCTGGAGCTGCGCCGCTCCGCCGGTCGGCGAGGGCGCCGCCGCGGCGGCCGTCCGCGCCTTCCCGCCGTCGCCTCCCCCGCCGCAGCCCGCCAGCAGCAGCGCCGTCCCCGCCAGGGCCCCCGCGAACAACCTCACGTTCCGGTCCACCAGAACTCCCCCCTCCCTGTCCGCTCCTTCCCTTTTCCGTCGCGAAGGCACTTCCGACCTGCGGCGACGTGATCGCGTTTCGGCGGCCCTTGTCCGCCATGCCCGGAATGTCGGACGATCAAGGTCGCCATCGAGGGGAGATCGGAACCGTGCGCGACGACATCGGCGGGGTCGACACCGGGGCCCGCGGCACCTGGGCCGGGGGCGACTACGCCCGCGTCGGCAACCGCTGGCTCCTGGTGAGCGAGCTGCTCTGCGAGACCGCCGGGATCCGGCCCGGCGAGCGCGTCATCGACGTCGCCACCGGCACCGGGAACACCGCTCTCGCCGCGGCCCGCCGGTTCGCCGACGTGACGGGCGTCGACTACGTCCCCGAGCTGCTGGACCACGCGCGGGCCCGCGCCGCCGCCGAGGGGCTGGAGGCGCGCTTCGAGACCGGCGACGCGCTGGCGCTGCCCCACCCGGACGGCGCGTTCGACGTGGCGGTGTCGACGTTCGGCGTCCAGTACGTCCCCGACCAGGAGCGGGCGGCCGCCGAGCTGGTGCGCGTCGTCCGGCCCGGCGGGCGGATCGCGCTGGCGAGCTGGGCGCCCGACGGCTTCCTCGGCGAGCTGCTCCGCCTCGTCGACCGGTACACCGCCGGGGCGTCCGGGGACGCGGCGCCCACCCGGTGGGGCACGGCCAAGCACCTGGAGCGGCTGCTCGGCCCGCACGCGTCCGCGCTGGAGTGCGGCGAGCGGCGGTGGCGGTTCCGGTTCCGCTCCCCCGCCGACATGATCGGCTACTTCCGGGCGTACTTCGGGCCGCTGACCCTCGCGTTCGGCGTCCTCGACGCCGCCGGGCGGGACGCGCTGACCGCCGATCTCACCCGGTACATCGAGGCCGCCGGAGCCGCCCCCGGCGGCACCGTCGAGGTCCCCTCCACGTACCTGGAGGCGGTCGCCGTCCTCGGCCCGTGAGGCCGGCCGGCGCGGGCGGTCCCGGGATCAGTCCGTGAGCTCGTTCTTGCCGAAGAACGGCGCGTACCCGGACGGGAGCTGGCTCAGCAGGTGGTTCAGCTCGCCGCCGGAGACGGTGCCCGCGAGGGTGCTGAGCACGGCGTCGGCGTCCCACTCCGCGGTGCGCTCGGTGGCGCCGGTCATCCCGGCGACCCGGCGGCAGAACTCCGCCGACCCGTACGACTCGGCCCGCGCGGCGTCGCGGTCGCGCATCAGCTCGTCCAGCGGCTCGGGGAGCTGCGCCGCCAGGTGGTCGGCGCTCTCCTCGGTGAGCCGGTCGCGCAGCACGCTCAGCACCGCCTCGGTGACGCGTTCGGCCTCCTCACGGCCGCTGTAGTCCCCGTTTTCGCGGACCGTCGCGATGAACTGCCCGTACTTCATGGTCTGTCCCCTCTCCGTACGCCTGCGTCCGGTCCTCTCTGCCGGGGTGCCCGTGAACACGGCCTCCATGCGGCCCGGAATGGGATGAATCGCCCGCGCCCCCGCGGGGATCCCGTGCCGTCCGCATGGATCCGGACCCGGGGGTAGGGCCCTAGGGACGGGAGAGCGGGCACGGAGGTGAGCGTTGGCGCTACCGGGCCGCGGGCGCGGGGGAAGAGCACGGAACCGATGAGAGCCGAAGGAGAACCGCATGCGCGCCTTGACCGTCGTCCCCGGGCAGAAGGACTCCCTGTCGGTCCTGGACGTCCCCGATCCGGAGCCGGGCGACGGCGAGCTGCTGGTGGACGGGCTGGCCGTCGGGGTCTGCGGCACCGACCGGGAGATCGCGTCGGGCGAGTACGGCTGGGCGCCGCCCGGCCGTGACCGGCTGGTCATCGGACATGAGTCGCTCGGCCGGGTGCGGCGGGCGCCGTCCGGCAGCGGGTTCGGCGAGGGAGACCTGGTGGTCGGCGTGGTGCGGCGGCCCGACCCGGAGCCCTGCGGGGCCTGCGCGCACGGGCAGTTCGACATGTGCCGCAACGGCCGGTACACCGAGCGCGGCATCAAGGAGATCGACGGCTACGCGAGCCAGGCGTGGACGGTCGAGGCCGACTACGCGGTGAAGCTGGACCCGCGGCTCGCGGACGTCGGCATGCTGATGGAGCCGGCGACGGTGGTCGCGAAGGCGTGGGAGCAGGTCGAGAAGGTCGGCGAGCGCGCCTGGTACGAGCCGAGGTCCGCGCTGGTCACCGGCGCGGGCCCGATCGGGCTGCTGGCCGCGCTGCTCGGCGTCCAGCGCGGGCTCGACATGCACGTCCTCGACCAGGTGCCGGACGGGCCGAAGCCGGAGCTGGTGAAGAGCCTCGGCGCGACGTACCACAGCGAGGGGATGGACGCCGCGGTCGCGTACGCCAAGCCGGACATCGTCATCGAGGCCACCGGCGTCGCACAGCTCGTGTTCGGCGCGATGGCGGCCACCGGCGCGTACGGCGTCGTCTGCCTGACGGGCGTGTCGCCGGCCGGGCGGACGCTGACGGTCGACGCGGGCGGCCTCAACCGGGAGATCGTGCTGCAGAACGACGCGATCGTCGGGTCGGTGAACGCCAACCTGGACCACTACGCGGAGGCCGCGGGCGCCCTCGCCCAGGCCGACCCGGACTGGCTCGGCCGGCTCGTGTCGCGGCGCGTCCCGCTGGAGCGGTTCCAGGACGCGTTCACGCCGGACAAGGACGATGTGAAGGTCGTCATCACGCTCGACTAGCGCCCGCTCCTGCCGGGGCCGCTCAGTGCTCGGTCTCCGTCCCGAGCAGCGGCTCGTCGGAGGCGCGCAGGTCCTGGTTGGGCAGGCCGTCGGGAAAGTCGCGGCGCACCCGTTCGAGCGCGGCCAGGGCGATGTCGAGGTGCCGCCGCTTGCTCGTCTCGTAGAAGGACTTCGCGCCGTCCGACAGCTTCGGCGCGGCGTGCAGCGGCTTGTCCGAGACGCAGAGCAGCGTCGCGTTCGGGATGCGGTAGCGGAACCCGTTGGCGGCGATCGTCGCCGACTCCATGTCGACCGCGATGCAGCGGGCGCCCTTCATCGCCGCGAGCGTCCGCCGCTGGTTGAACTCCCAGTTGCGGTTGCCGGTGGTGTGCACCACGCCCAGCCGGTAGCCGGCCCCGGCCGCTTCGAGGCTGTCGAGCAGGATGGTGTTGAGCCGGTGGTTGGGGATGACCGGGATGTCGGTGGGGAGCGCCTCGTCCAGCACGTGGTCGGCGCGCTGGTAGGCGGTGGCCAGCACGTAGTCGCCGAGCCGCTGGTGGTTGCGGAGCCCGCCGCAGTGACCGACCATGATCATCGTGTCCGGGCGCAGCACCGCGAGGTGGTCGGTGACGGTCTTGGCGTTGGACGGCCCGACCCCGATGTCGACGAGGCTGACGCCGTCCCCCTCGGGGGTGCGGTGGTGCCACGCGGGCATCTGCACGCCGGGGCGCTCCGGCCCCTCCGCCCCGGGGAACCGCTCCCGGAACGACTCGACGTACATCGCGTAGTTGGTGAACAGCACGTGCCGCTGGAACGACTCGGCGGGCGTGCCGCAGTAGTGCCAGAGCCGGTCGAGGGACAGGGCCATGCGCTCCGGCCCGAACAGGAACAGCTTCTTGCCGCGCAGGTCGACGTGGTCCTCGTCCAGCGCGGCGAAGAACCCCGGGTCGTCGAACGGCAGCGCCCGCCGCGACGCCCGCACGGTCACGTTCGCGCCCGCCCGGATCAGCGCCGACAGCTCCCGGCGCAGGTAGTTCCGGATCGCGCCCGGCCGCGCGAACTCCCCGGTGATGTGCGGGTTCGCCGACGACCACGGGCGCTCGACGTCGATGGCCGGATACCAGCCGTCCGCGTCGATGGCGCACAGGGCGTCCAGGAGCTCCTCCACCGCCGGGGCCGGCGCCCCCGCCGGGGCCGTCGTGACCCGTCCCACCGTGCCCGGCACGCTTCCCTCGACCATCCAGGCGCCTCCCTCCGGCTCCGCACCATGGCCAGCATCCTCGATCCGCGGCCGCGGCGTGATCGATTTTCGCCCGGACGGCCGGGGAGGCGGCGGATCGTTCACGAGTGTCGCCTTCCGACGGTCCTGAATGTCATTCTGTTCTGGACGAGGGCGAGCGCGCGCGCCCGCCCGCAGGCCCCGCCCCCGGAGCGTGCATGATCGACAAGGAAGCCCTCCGCCGGAAGTACCGCGCCGAACGCGACAAGCGGCTCCGCCCCGACGGCAACGCCCAGTACCAGCGGCTCACCGGCCGGTTCGCCCGCTACTCCACCGACCCCCACCTCCCCGTCACGCCCCGCGAACCGCGCACCGACCACGTCACCGTGGCGTTCGTCGGCGGCGGGTTCGCCGGGCTCGTCACCGGCGCCCGGCTGAAGGAGGCCGGCGTCGCCGACGTCCGGATCATCGAGAAGGGCGGCGACTTCGGCGGCACCTGGTACTGGAACCGCTACCCCGGCGCCCAGTGCGACACCGCCTCGATGGTCTACATGCCGCTGCTCGAAGAGACCGGGCACATGCCCACCGAGAAGTACGCGCACGGCCCGGAGATCCTGGAGCACTGCCGCCGCATCGGCAAGCAGTACGGCCTCTACGACAACGCGCTCTTCCACACCGAGGTCGAGGACCTGGAATGGGACGCGTCCCGGTCCCGGTGGACCGTCCGGACGAACCGCGGCGACGCGTTCACCGCCCAGTTCGTCGCCATGGGCACCGGCCCGCTGCACGTCCCGAAGCTGCCCGGCATCGACGGCATCGACGCGTTCGAAGGGCACTCGTTCCACACGAGCCGCTGGGACTACGCCTACACCGGCGGCGACCCGTCCGGCGCCCCCATGGACCGGCTGGCGGACAAGCGCGTCGCGATCATCGGGACGGGCGCGACGGCCGTCCAGTGCGTCCCGCACCTCGCGCGGGCCTGCCGGGAGTTGTACGTCTTCCAGCGGACGCCGTCGTCGGTCGACGTCCGGGACAACCGCCCCATCGACCCCGAATGGTTCGCCGGGATCGCGACGCCCGGCTGGCAGCGGCGCTGGCTGGAGAACTTCACCTCCAACCAGACCGGCGGCACCGCCGAGACCGACCTGGTCATGGACGGCTGGACCGACCTCAGCCGCCGCATCCGCGCCCGGTACGCCGCGCTCGGCCCCGGCGAGGCGACGCTCGAGCGGATGGCGGAGGTCTACGAGGACTCCGACCACGAGAAGATGGAGGAGATCCGCGCCCGCGTCGACGCGATCGTCACGGACCCGGAGACCGCCCGGAACCTCAAGGCCTGGTACCGGCAGCTGTGCAAGCGGCCCTGCTTCCACGACGAGTACCTGCAGGCGTTCAACGTCCCCGGCACCCGCCTCGTCGACACCGACGGGAAGGGCGTCGAGCGCATCACCGCGTCCGGCGTCGTCGCGGGCGGGCGCGAGTACGAGGTCGACTGCGTCATCTACGCGTCCGGGTTCGAGGTCGGCACCGAGCACACCCGCCGCGCCGGCTACGACATGACCGGGCGCGGCGGCGTGAAGCTGTCGGAGTACTGGTCGGAGGGGATGCGCACCCTGCACGGCACCCACGTCCACGGCTTCCCGAACGCGTTCGTCGTGCAGCCCGCGCAGGGCGCGAACCTCATCTCCAACATCCCGCACAACCTCACCGAGGCGGGCGCGACGATCGCGGCGGTGATCCGGCACGCCCTCGACCACGGATGCACCGAGGTCGAGGTGACGCGGGAGGCCGAGGACGCCTGGCTCGACCTGCTGCGCACCGCGCCGCCGCCGATGCGGTTCCTGCCGGACTGCACGCCCGGCTACTACAACAACGAGGGCCAGGCGCCGTCGCCGTGGTCGCTGCTGAACGTCGGCTACCCGGCGGGCGCCACCGCCTACTTCTCCTACCTGGAGCGCTGGCGCGAGTCCGGCGCCTTCGACGGCCTCACCTTCCGCTGACCCGTCCGTCCACTCGCGGCGTGCCGCCGTCATGGGCCGCCATGACGACGGCACGCCGCGACTCGGCGGTCAGTCGGCGACGAAGCGCATCCCGCCGCGGCGGCGGTCGTGCTCGCGCTGCCGCCGGACGACGTACGTCCCCGGAGCGCAGCCCGACGCGCCGTGCTCGGGATGCAGCAGGTAGACGACCTCCGTGGCCGTGAACGCGCCGATCGCGAGGAGGGTGTCGTCGAACACGGTCGCCGTCCAGCGGCAGGTCCCCGGCTCCGCGACGAGCGTGTGCGTGTTGCCGCCGGCCTCGGCGCGCAGCAGGGCGACGCCCTCCGGCGGGACGTCCCGCCACCGGCTGGGGAGGCCGAACCCCGCCGGCTCTTCGGGCGCGGGCCGCACCGCCGGCGCGACGGCGTCCAGCGGGATCACGATCAGGTCGCCCTGGGCCTGGAGGCCGTCGACGACGGGGATGCGCATCGACCGCTCGAGATGGTCGAGCACGGTGACACCGGTCTGCCGGGAAAGGGACGCGAGGGTCTGTTCCATGGTCATCACCTTCAGGTTCGGCGGGCGAGAAGGGAGTACTGCTCGGCGGACAGCCCGTACGTCCAGGCCGCCGCGGCCACCGGGTCGGCGATCGCGCCCGGCACGGTCAGCCCGTACCGGCGGCGCCGCCCGTCGCGCTCGACCGACCCGTTGACGGCCAGCAGCACGCGGGTGTCCGGCCGCATGTCGTAGAGCCGCAGCTCGGAGCCCGGGTTGCCGGGGTCGGGCGCGGCGCCGACGAGCCGCAGGCCGGCGCCCTCGATGTAGGCGGGCCACCCGAGATGCTCGATCGCGCACCGCCGGACCTCGACGTTCGCCTCCCGGTCGATGCGCTCCGGCGACGGGTCGCCGACCACCCAGGACGGCACCGGGGTGCCGTGCCAGACGTGCACGTCCCAGCCGTCGGCGTAGCGGATCGCCGGGCCGTCCGGGGCGTGCAGGCGCACCTCGCCGTCGTCCCCGCACGGCTCGGTGCGGACGGCGACGGGCCGCTCGGACACCGCGCACACGTCCTCGTACGGCCACCACCAGCCGGCCGACGTCAGCGCGGCCCCCCACAGATCGAGGGCTCTGACCTGCTCGGACGTGAACGGAACGCCCGCGACCCGGCGCATGACGTCGTAGTAGGCGAACCAGGAGACGCACAGCCTGTCGTACCAGGTGGCCGCCGCGCGCTTCGGGTCGTGCGCCGCACGCGCGGCCATCCCCAGCGTGTCCCGCACCGAGCGGGCCAGCGAAACCTGCACCTGCTGCCGGAACAGTCCGGCCAGGCCGGAACTATGCCCCCTGATCACCTCATCGAGGTCGAGGCGCAGCCCGAGCGCTGAGGCGGCGAGTGCGCGCGCGGCGGGCCCGTCGAAGACGTGCGGCCCGTCCGGGCGCGGGCGCATGCCGGGCGGGACGGTCTCGAAGGCCGCGAGCGGCGAGGGAACCCAGTGGAAACGGGGCGGATCGAGTCCGGCCAGGCGGTAGAGGCCGGAGATGGCCGCTTCGGCGGCCGGACGGTCGGCGGGCCGCGCGGGCAGCGCCCGGCCCAGCCATTCATCGCGGATGGCGGCAGCGTCCCGCTGCACGGCTCCGCTCATCGGATGCGGGCGGCGACGCCCCTTTCATCGATCATGCCCGCATGGTGACAGACCCCCGCCCACCCTGTCCACAGGCTTCCAGCCCCGTTCCACATCAAGGCGCCCAAGCGCCCGACACCTCGTACCCGGGCGGGCTGCGGGCCGCCAGGAACCTCTCAGGGTTCTTTCACCGGACTCTGAACCGGGGGACGTAGACCGTCCGTCATGGGTCTGACACGTCGCGGTTTCCTGGTGGGGACGGTGCTGGCCGGCGGTGCGGCGCTGGCCGGCGCCGCCGGCACGCTCGACCGCACCGCCACCGGTTCCGCCTCCGCCGCCGGCACGAACGCGGGGACGGCGCCGGCCGGCTACCTCACGCTGCCGGGAGCGCAGCCGCCGAAGGTCACCGTGCGCCGCACCGGAGCCGTCGCCTCGGGGCTGCTGTTCGTCGCGCCGTTCCGCGGCACCGACCAGGCCGACGCCCTCATCGTCGACGACGACGGCGAACCGGTATGGTTCCGCGGCTCGAACGACCTCGTCACGGACCTGCGCGTACAGACCTACAAGGGCGACCCGGTGCTGACCTACTGGGAGGGCGCGCGGCTCACCGGAGGGCACGGCGCCGGCAACGGGATCGTCCTCGACCGGAGCTACAGCAAGATCGCCGAGGTCCGGGCCGGGGACGGCATGGACGGCGACCTGCACGAGTTCCAGCTCACCGACCGCGGCACCGCGCTGCTCACCGCCTACCCCGAGGTCACCGCGGACCTGCGGCCGATCGGCGGCCCCCGCGACGGGCACGTGTACGGCTGCCGCGTCCAGGAGGTCGACATCGCGACCGGGAAGGTGCTGCTCGACTGGAAGGCGCTCGACCACATCGCGATCGCCGAGACGAAGATGCCGATGACCAAGGACACCGACGGGACGACGGGCAGGACGTTCGACCCGATCCACGTCAACTCGGTGCAGGCCCGCGGCGACACCCTGCTGATCTCCGCGCGCGACACCTGCGCGCTGTACTCGGTCGACCGGCGGACCGGCGCGGTGCGGTGGCGGCTCGGCGGCGCGCGCAGCGACTTCGCGCTCGGCCCCCGCGCCGCGTTCGCCTGGCAGCACGACGCCCGCCGCCTCGACGCCACCACGATCTCGCTCTTCGACAACCACATCACGAACGTCGGCGACGGCGCGTCCCGCGGGCTCGTCCTGAAGATCGACGAGCGGGCCCGGAAGGCGACGCTGCTGCGGGAGTACACCGACGGCACGACCTACGGGCAGTACATGGGCAACGTGCAGATGCTGCCGGGCGGCAACGCGCTCGTCGGCTACGGCTCGACGGCCACCGTGATCGAGTTCGGGCCGGGCGGGAGCCCGGTCATGGAGATGACCGGGGCCGGCTCCTACCGCGCGTACCGCTCGCCCTGGTCCGCGCGGCCCGCGGCGGCACCGGCCGTCGCCGTCGCGTCGGTGTCCGGTGGCCGGATGCGGGTGCACGCCAGCTGGAACGGCGCCACCGACGTCGCGGCCTGGCGGTTCCTCACCGACGCGGACGCGGCCCGCCTCACGGCCGCCGCGACGGTCCGGCGCACCGGATTCGAGACGGCCGCCACGATACCGGTCGCGCCGCGCGTCGTCGCCGAGGCCCTCGCCGCGAACGGCGGCGTCATCGGCCGGTCCGCCGTCCAGGCCGTCAGCGTCTGAGCCGCACCGGGGACCGGCCGCCGCGCGGCCGGGTCAGTCCGCCGGGGGCCGGCTCAGCGTCGAGTTCAGCGCCCGCAGCCGGTCCAGCTCGCGGCGGTCCCGCTTGGTCGGGCGCCCCGCGCCCCGGTCACGGCGCCCGATCGGCACCAGCGCCTCGCGCGGCGGCGGGGGCGGGCTCTTGTCGATCAGGCACTCGGCCGCCGCCGGCGCCCCCACCCGCTTGCGGACGATCTTCTGCACGACCACGATCCGCTCCCGGCCGTCGTGCCGCAGCCGCACCTCGTCGCCGATCTTCACCGCGGTCGCCGGCTTCGCCCGCTCGTCGTTCACCCGCACGTGCCCCGCGCGGCAGGCCGTCGTCGCCATCGACCGCGTCTTCAGCAGCCGGACGGACCAGATCCACAGATCGACCCGCACCGTCCCCTCGTCCGCCATGCCCTGAAGTCTATTGACCGCGTCAACGGCTTATCGGGATCACCGGTTCGCCGTGATCCACGCGTCCGCGCGCTCCCACTGCGCGTACAGCCAGTTGATCCGCGCCTCCCGCCCCTCCGGGACGTCCTCGGCGGCGATCCGCCACCACCGCGCGCGGACCGGCTCCGTCAGCGGCACCCGCCGCCAGATGTCCCGGACCGAGGCCATCCGGTCGAGACCCACGTGCGCGACGAACACCACGTCCGCGCCGGGCGCCGCGTCGATCGCCGCGAGGACGCCGCCGGGACGCGGCGGCATCAGGTTCCGCAACCGCGCCGCCCGCACCGCGTCGCGCCGCCGGTGCCGGCGCGCCAGCCGGCGGATCGCCCGGCGCCGCCGCTCCGGCGAGAAGTTCCCGCCCTCCGGGAAGATCAGCAGCGCGTCCCGCGGCCCGAGGCCCTCCGCCAGCCGCCCGATCCGCTCCGTCGCGCCGCCGCGCCCCACGAACACGTTCGGCAACCGGTTCGCCGCGATGTCGATGCACGGATCCAGCTGCAGCTCCCCCTTCATCACCACCCGCGGCCGCCGCCGGTACCCGGTCAGCAGGTGATGGACGAGGATCAGCGCGTCGCCCGGCCCCGCGTGCCGGCTGAGGACGATCACGGGCCGGTCCGCGTTCGACCCGTCCCCGCTCCCCTCGTCCTCGACCCGCAGGCCGAGCCGCCGCCCCGCCACCGCGTACAGGCCCGCCACGTAACGGCGGATCACGTCGTAATGCCGCTCGTCGCGCCCGCGCCCCGTGCACCACAGCCACGCGCACTCCAGCACCGCCGCCGACTCCCGCGTCCCCCACGCCAGCGCGAACCACAGGAACCGGACGACCCGCCTGCGCCTCCGCCCGAACAGCACCCCGAAGAACCACACGACGGGGAAAGCGACCACCACCAGCAAGGTCAGCAGGAACAGCACCGGCGTGCAGACCAGACGCCGGACAACAGGGGGAGGCACCATCTCACACCTGCTCTTCGAGATACCTCATCGACGCCGCGTAGGCCCGCTCTATATGCCCCGCGATCCCTGAGGCGTCCCGGTACCGCATCTGCGAATAGTCGACGCCCGCCTTCTGCCGCTTCCCGCCCGCCGGCAGGACGTGCACCTCCAGCCCGTCCGGCAGCGCCGCCATCTCCTCGAAGAACCGGTGCCGCCGCGCGATCTCGAACGCCACCATCCCGACCTCCCACGGCCTCCTCGGCGGGACCAGCGCCCGCTCGACCCGTCCCACCTGCAGCACGTAGATCCTCGTCGCGCCCAGCGACACCGCCCGCCCCACCGGGATGCTGTGCACCAGCCCGCCGTCGAAGTAATGCCGCCCGTCCACCTCGACCGGCGGCAGCAGCCCCGGCGCCGCGCATGACGCCAGCACCGCCGGGATCACCGGCCCCTGCGAGAACCAGTGCCCCATCGCCGTCTCGATCCCCGCCGCGACGCACTGGAACGGGACCGCCATCTCCTCGAACTCCCGCACCGGCAGCAGCCCGTCCAGCATCCGCCGCAGCGGCTCCGCCGAATGCAGATGCGTCCCCGACCGCGCCAGCGTCCACAACCGCTCCCACACCCGCGCCCCGAACACCTCCCGCGCCGCGTCGTCCGACCACACCCCGGTCAGCCGCCCCACCGCCGTCTCCGGGTCCGCCGCGACGAACGCCCCGTTCAGCGCCCCGATCGACGTCCCCACCACCAGGTCGGGCCGCACCCCGGCCTCCTCCAGCGCCCGCAGCATCCCCACCTCGTGCGCGCCGAGCACGCCCCCGCCGCCCAGCACGAACGCCGTCCCGCCCGTCTCCGCCACCGTCCCTCCTTAGCCGCCCCCGTTCATCCCCGAAGAAACCAACCCAAATCAGGCCCGCCTTGCCACCGGCTTGACCCTCACACCGATGTGAGGCTCTACCGTCCCGTGGCATGACGACCCCGACATCCGGGCGGCGCGCGTCGATCATCCACGGTTACGGCGCCACCCCCGCGGACCACTGGTTCGGCCGGCTCGCCGAGCGGCTCCGGCAGACCGGCGTCCCCACCACGATCCCGGCCCTCCCGACCCCCGAGACCCCCGACCCCGCCGAGTGGACGGCCGCCGTCCGCGCCGACGTCGGCACCCCCGACGAGGGCACGGTCATCGTCGCGCACAGCCTCGGCTGCCTCACCGTCCTGCGCTACCTGCGCTCGCTCCCGTCCCCCTGGCGCCTCGGCGCCCTCGTGCTCGTCGCCGGTTTCGTCGACCCGCTGCCCGCACTCCCCGAACTGGACGCCTACATCGCGGACGGCTGCGACGTCGAGGGCCTCGCCGCCCACGTCGACCGGCTCACGATCCTCCGCTCCGACGCGGACCCGTACGTCCCGACCGGCCACACCGACCGCCTGGCACGCCTGCTCGGAACGACCGCCGAGATCGTCCCCGGCGCCGGCCACTTCCTGGCCTCCGACGGCATCACCGACCTACCCCAGGCCCTGCAGGCCCTGCCGGGGATAGGGGCCAGCGGGGGCACCACGAGTGGGGCGGCTGCCACGGCCTGAAATGATCAGAGCGGGAGGTCGTCTATGCGCTGGCGCAGCGACTCCGCTCCTGGTGCGCCCGCCCAATGAGTCGAATCCACAGGCTGTGGATAGCGGCCGAGGACTTCCTTAGGGCGCCGGGCATCGAACGCTCCTAAGGCTGAAGCAGCACAAGGTGCGTTAGATAATCATCATCTTTCTCGTTCGAGTGATGGACGTGAAAGCGTTAGCGGCGGCCCTGCGCTAGACCATCGCATTGACCTTGCTCGGATATCGGACGGGCCATGTGAGGGTCTCGCAATAAACGACGAAAAGGGTGTTCGGGTGGTGGGGTGGCGCTTGCGTACGGGGCCGCCCCTCCAAAGTCAAGGGCGCCTTCGGCGTCGCTTCGCGATGGACTTCGTCC